>JAQWRR010000058.1 GCA_029243585.1 Gammaproteobacteria bacterium | reverse complement strand
GTTCTGGAAAATCAACTTTGGTTGGGTTGTTGCCAAGGTTCTATGAGGTGAAATCTGGTCAGGTATGTCTTGACGGATTGGATATAAGAGACTATCAACTTAAAAGCCTACGTAGACAGATTAGTCTTGTGAGTCAGGATGTGATTCTTTTTGACGATACGATTTTCAATAACATCGCTTATGGAGCGTTAGCCAATGCATCAAGAAGTGCTGTAGAGGCTGCAGCAGAGGCGGCTTACGTCACAGAGTTTGCCAATGAATTGTCGGAAGGGTTGGATTCACGAGTTGGTCAACGGGGAGCACTCCTGTCTGGTGGTCAACGACAACGGATTGCGATTGCACGGGCAATACTTAAAAATTCTCCTATTTTGATACTTGATGAAGCTACTTCAGCTCTAGATACACAGTCCGAGAAGAAAATTCAAAGCGCTCTGAAAAATCTAATGAAAGGTCGGACAACCTTAGTTATAGCCCATAGACTCTCTACTGTTGAGCATGTAGATCGTATTATTGTTCTTGACCAAGGAGTCATTACACAGGAGGGAACGCATATAGAGCTCATGTCACAAAAAGGTATATATAGCGGGCTTCATCAGAGTCAGTTTTCTAATTAGGTTTTTTTGTGCAACGAATCTTGATGCAGTTTTGTGAGTGGCTTTGGTACCGGGAACATCCAGTAAAGTGGGTCCTTTGGCCAATTGGGTGGCTTTACGGCATCTTCATGGAAGTGCGACGTTTACTATATCGAGGGAGAATAAAATCAATTACAAGGATGCCAGTACCAGTGATTGTTGTTGGCAATATAAGTGTCGGAGGTACAGGAAAAACACCTATTGTAATTTGGCTGGCGCAGGAATTGCAGTCTCATGGATATAGAGTAGGTATCGTAAGTCGTGGCTATGGCGGACTATCAGAGGAATGGCCACAGCTTGTGGGTTCTGAAAGTGACCCTACTTTAGTTGGGGATGAACCAGTACTACTTGCTCGTGCAACGAGTTGTCCAGTGATGGTTGGACAAGACCGGGTCTCAGCAGCAAATGCTCTCCTTTCTGCAGAGCCATTAGACCTGCTTATATCAGATGATGGTTTACAGCATTATAAGCTAGGTCGTGCACTAGAAATCGTGGTAGTAGATGGGATGCGAGGACTGGGGAATGGCTTATGTTTGCCAGCAGGGCCATTACGAGAGTTTAGTTCCAGACTTGCTAAAGCAGATGCAGTTATTGTGAATGGAGAGGGCTGGGAGTGCGAGGATGTTTTCCGTGTACAGCCAGTAGCACAGAGCCTCTATCAAGTTTCAGATTCTACAAAAAAAACACTAGAGGAATTCAGAGAAACACAAGTACATGCAGTGGCTGGTATTGGAAATCCCAAACGATTTTTTAACACCCTTAAAGATGCTGGCATTGATGTGTTGCCTCATCCTCTTCCAGATCACGCAAATTTGAGTAAGGAAGATATTGAATTTAACGATTCTAGACCAGTTTTAATAACAGAAAAGGATGCAGTTAAGTGCCAACATTTTGCCCAAAATAATGTTTGGTGCTTGCCCATTAAGATGGAATTTCAAATAGAAGACAAACAGCGTTTGATGAATCTTGTGCTAGGGGAACTTTAAAGTATGGAAAATAAGTGCGTTGTAGTTATTCCATCACGTTTTGGTTCAGTTCGGTTGCCTGGAAAACCATTAGCTGACATTCACGGTAAACCAATGGTTCAGAGGGTTTATGAAAGAGCATTAAAGAGTGGAGTAGCTGAAGTTGTCATAGCGACTGATGATGAACGTATATTGCAAGTATGTAAGAAATTCGGGGCTCATGTGGAGTTGACTGATAAGGCACATCAAAGTGGAACAGATAGAATTTCTGAGCTTGCTACTAGATTAAATTGGCCAGATGATAAAATTATTATTAATGTCCAGGGTGATGAACCTTTCCTTCCCCCAGGCTTGATTTCTCAGGTGAAAACTCTCCTTGAAAATGATGTTAAGGCAGCTATGGCTACATTAGTTACGCCAATTAATACCATGGATGAATGGGAAGACCCTAATACTGTTAAGGTGGTAACGGATTGTAATGATCAAGCGCTTTATTTTAGCCGTGCGCCTATCCCATGGCCTCGTGATAATAATGAGGTTAATGGTCTGAGGCATATTGGCATTTATGGGTATCGGGCGTGGGCACTTAAGAAACTTGCCTTAAGCCCTCCTTGCCCATTAGAAAAAAGAGAACGCCTAGAGCAACTTCGAGCCTTATGGCTAGGTTTGCCCATTCGTGTTGCAACAGCATGTATAGTGCCACCAAAAGGTGTTGATACGACAGAAGATCTTGAAGCTATCCGTCAAAAATCATTGAAAAGTTTTGATGTAAGCTAACTAAGTTTTATTTATATTTAAATCAATATGTTTTAATTTATGGAGCACCCTCAACCAACTTGGCGAGTTCTGTTTGTATGCATGGGTAATATATGTCGATCGCCCACCGCTGAGGGCGCTTTTCGGAAAATTGCAAATAATCAGGCTCCTGAGCTTCTAGTTAAAATAGATTCTGCCGGTACACATGCTTATCATGTTGGCCAGTCGCCTGACCCACGGTCTTGTGCCGCAGCAAAGCTTCGTTGCGTTGATATTAGTGATCAGCGTGGTCGTCAAATAACTACAGAAGACTTTAGAGTTTTTGATTTGGTGCTTGCGATGGATCAAATAAACTACGAAACATTAATTGCTATGTGCCCTGTTGAGCATCATAAGCGGATAAAACTTTTCATGGATTTTGCTCCAGCTTTAGGCCATAAGGAGGTTCCAGATCCTTACTTTGGTGATGGCGATGGATTCGAGCAGGTGCTAGATTTGATAGAGGCTGCTTCGTTAGGACTCTTAGCATATATAAAATCATCACTTCCCTCTGACGCATAGGGTTGCAATGAGCGAGCCCAGTTATCTCTTACTCTAGCGAACTAATTTTCGTTTTTTTCAGGAGGCTTTCCAGGAATTTTCTCTTGGCTTGGACTTGCTACCTGATCAGTTTCTTGCTGTTTTTTGTTTGAAAAGCTTGAACTATTTGATTTATCAATTGCAGAAACAACCTCGTTACTAGACTGTTTTTGTTCTGTTTTTATTGCTGGTACGCTTGGTTGCGATGAAACCGTTTTCTCTAAGGGTGCCTTAGATTGAACGCCCTTCGAGGTTTCTTGATTAGGTGTATTTGAAGCTACTTTTTTGTTTTCATCACGAGGATTCCTTTCTCGTTTTCCAGTATTTTCTTGATGATTAGTAGCATTATTGGGTCTTTGTCGGTTTGTGTTACGTTGATCACGACGTCTGCGTGGACCCCGACCAGAGGAGCCATTACTATCTGATTTATCAGAGGATTGCTGGCCATGCTGCTGTTTGTTTCTTGTTTCTCCACGGTTATTATTATCACGACTTTGATTGGGTCTTCCCTGCTTCTGATTTCGGTCACGGGAACGATTATTGTTCTTTCTTCTACGGTCCTGATAATTATTTCCTCGTGCTTTACGCTGGCGACCTCTATGTTTTGGTGGGCTTTTGCTTTTGGGTTTTGGTAATACCCAGCTGAAAAGCTTTCGCCACCATGGCATTTTCCTGGCATGTCCCTTTTGAGGCTTTTTTTTGTTGATTGGTTTCGGTGCGGGCGTTTCAGGTAGGACATTAGAAACTGCAGCTGGTTCAATATTCTGTTGTTTATGAATTTTCTCGAACGCTTCGCTTAGGTCTTTTTGGGGTTCAATATTTTTATAGCTAGTTTTAGAATTTTCAGGAAGCTCGGACTCGTCATCCCGTACACGCTTGATAGAGTAGTTAGGCGTTTCAAGGTCAGGATTTGCAATTAGCACTACATCTACATTGTTGTTGTCTTGTATTGCCTGAACCCATTCTCTTTTTTCATTTAAAACATAATTAGTTACATCAAGAGGAAGTTGCGCTATTATTTTTGCTGTTCTGTCCTTCCGTGCTTCTTCCCCCACAAGACGTAAAATAGCAAGCGCTAGAGACTCTACGCTTCGAACATTTCCTATGCCATTGCAACGTCCACACACTGCTTGAGTAGATTCACCAAGTGAAGGTCGAAGACGTTGACGTGACATTTCTAGTAAGCCAAAACGAGAGATTCGACCTATTTGAATTCGAGCACGATCCTGTTTTACAGAATCTCTCAGCCTGTTTTCCACCTCTCTCTGGTTCCGGTGAATATTCATATCAATAAAATCAATAACAATCAGTCCACCAAGGTCACGGATTCGAAGTTGCCGTGCAATTTCTTCAGCAGATTCAAGGTTTGTGTTCAGTGCGGTTGTCTCTATATCACCACCCTTAGTGGCTCGGGCAGAATTAATATCAATCGCTGTAAGTGCTTCTGTATGGTCAATTACAATGCTGCCACCGGATGGTAACGTTACAGAATGAGAGAAAGCTGACTCTATTTGGCTTTCAATCTGAAAACGGGTAAATAGAGGTACAGAACTATCCTCATAATATTTTAGTTTTTTTAAATTATGCGGCATTACCCGTTCTATAAACTGCTGAGCATCTTTGTAGATATCCTCACGGTCAATGAGGATTTCACCGATTTCATTTGAGAAGTAATCTCTTACCGCACGCGCGATGGCATTACCTTCTTGATATATTAAAAATGGTCCCGGTTTAGTAACCACGGACTTTTTGATGGCTTCCCATATGTTAAGGAGATAGTCCAAGTCCCAACGTAACTCTTCTGAACTACGACCCACACCAGCTGTTCGAACGATACATCCCATTCCATCCGGCGGATCAAGTTCCTCTAATGACTGACGAACGATATCTCTATCTTCACCAATGATACGACGGGAAACTCCCCCAGCCTTTGGACTGTTTGGCATTAAAACTAGAAACCTACCTGCGAGGCTTACGAATGTTGTCAGCGCGGCTCCTTTGTTGCCACGTTCTTCTTTTTCCACCTGAATGACAATCTCTTGACCTTCCTTAAGTACGTCCTTTATCTGGACGCGAGACCCTTCCGCCGGTTGACGGATGAAATACTCACTGGAAATTTCCTTGAGTGGCAGAAAGCCATGTCGGTCTGGGCCATAGTCAACAAAGGCAGCTTCTAGGCTAGGTTCAATTCTAGTCAAACGACCTTTGTATATATTTGCTTTCCGTTGCTCTCTTGAGGCTACCTCGATATCAAGATCATAAAGTTTTTGGCCATCTACCATGGCCACCCGCAACTCTTCTTGTTGAGTTGCATTCACTAGCATTCGTTTCATAATTCCTCGATCCGTTGGCGGCGTAAACTACGGGACCGAGCACCACGATCTGCGAGGTGTAACAGCTTGCATCATATTTTTTCAAAGGCTGCATCATAAATTCTCGCTTGGGAAGCAAACGCTCAATCTTTTACCTTTTAGGTCATCCCTTGATGAAGTGGTAACAGAGAGCAATCGTCTGGTCATGATCGCGGGCTGTCTTTGCAGGATCCGCCGACTATAAAATAATGTATTTATTAGTGTAATTCTAACTATCCCTTTTGGGAGGTTAACGCCCAGCTAGTCATGCGCTAGGTCTTTCACTAGAGTAGTATAACACAGCCTGAAGTCACTCAAGCTATTTGGCTACCTTACTTATGATTAAATCAGAGGCTGAACCTAGTAGGGGTAAGGCACGGTATCAGGAAGTTGATATCGAATCACAGGGGCAGCGATTAGATAATTATCTTATTAGAGTGCTCAGTGGTGTACCTCGTAGTCATATATACCGTTTGATTCGTTCGGGTCAGGTAAGGGTTAATAGTGGTCGTGTACGTGCTGGTTATCGTGTGAGAGGTGGAGACCGTATTAGGATCCCACCGATTGCACGCAGCCTTTCCAAAAGACAACATATCCCGTTTGAGGGTGTGCAGTGGTTAAGTGAGCGAATCCTCTATGAGGATTCAAAGATTTTAGTGCTAGATAAGCCCTCTGGTCTTGCAGTCCATGGCGGAAGCCGTATTTCATTGGGCTGCATAGAGGCACTGAGGAGTCTAAAACCGACCTTTCGACAAGCAGATTTAGTTCACAGATTAGACCGTGGAACCTCTGGGTGTCTGTTAGTTGCTATAAGGCGTAGCGCATTAAGAAGATTACATGAGCTGCTCAGACAAAATGCGATGAAGAAAAGCTATCTCGCTTTAGTAAAGGGTTGCTGGCAGCATGGTGAGGTGGAGGTCGATTTTCCTTTAGCTCGAAACCGTATTGGGGTTAGAAAAAAAGTAGAGGTAAATCAAAAAGGAAAGGCTGCGCGCACACGATTTCGTGTTATAGAGCATTTTGGTGTTCTAGGAACTTTGATGGAAATTTTCATTATGACTGGTAGAACACATCAAATAAGGGTGCATGCTGCGCATATGGGTCACCCAATAGCTGGTGATGAGCAATATGGTAATCAACAGTTCAATGCCCAATTGATAGAAAAAGGGTTACATCGACTTTTTTTACATGCGCAGGCCTTAGAGTTTTTATGGCCAGGTTCTGAGGAGTTTTTTTCTGTCAGTGCACCTTTATCTGAGGAATTGCGTATCGTATTGAGTCGACTAAATGATTAATTTTAGACCTCTATGGAGGCTTTTAAAGGGTCTAGATCTAATTCCCGTAGTATGCCAGCAAGCCAAATTAGTGGCAGGCCTAATAAGGCGGTAGGGTCGGTTGAAGTTATAGATTGGAAGAGTGAGATGCCAAGGCCTTCAGCTTTGAATCCACCCGCACAGTTGAACGGTTTTTCGATTTCTATATAGCGTTCTAGTTGTTTCTTGCTAAGAGTTAGAAACTTTACCTGAGTCTGATCTGTATGTTGTCGCAGTTCTCTAGATCTTAAATCAATAACGCAGCAGGCCGTATAAAAAGATACAATTTTCCCTTGGCATGCTATTAATTGCCGTAATGCATTATCTC
>JAQWRR010000045.1 GCA_029243585.1 Gammaproteobacteria bacterium | reverse complement strand
TTGTGAGCCAACATTGGGCCTCGTACTACATCACCTACAGCCCATACATTTGGCAAGCTTGTACTACAGCGCTCGTTTACCTCTATGAAGCCTCTATCATCAAGCGCAATATTAACTCCCGGCTCAAACAGCCCTTTCGTAAAAGGTCTACGGCCTACGCAAATAATAAGTTTATCTACTTTGAGGCTTTTAGATCCCTTGGCACCCTCATAGGTTACCTCGACGCCATCATCGTTTGTTTTTGCACTAGTTACCTTCGAACCGAGACGAATATCGAGCCCCTGACGTTTAAAAGCACGCTGCGCCTCTGTGGCTATTTTCCTATCAACCATAGGCAAAAACTCTTCAAGCGCTTCCAACATAACAACCTCAGTACCTAATCGTTGCCATACACTGCCAAGCTCGAGACCTATAACACCCGCACCAATAATTCCCAACGTGTTTGGTACAGCATCAAAATCCAGCGCACCCCAGGAATCAACAATCAACTGATCATCAAAAGTTGCGATGGGTAACTCTATTGGTTTTGAGCCAGTGGCAAGAATTACATCCTTTGCAACAAGAACAAATTTCTCTGCTTTTTTATTTGTTACCTCAACGTGATTTTTTTGCAAAAGACGTGCATGGCCACTGAAGGGCGTAACACCATTGTTCTTAAATAAAGCCTCAATACCACCGGTCAATTGCTTGACGATTTTATCTTTTCGCAGTTGCATCGCATCAACATCGATAGCGAGATCATTAAGACCTATTCCGTGTTGTTTAAACTCTGAGGCTGCACGATAGTAAAGCTCCGTTGACTCTAATAACGCTTTTGATGGGATACAGCCTGCATTTAAGCATGTTCCGCCGAAAGCATCGCTTCCATCACGGTTTTTCCATTCGTCCACGCAAGCAACCGACAATCCATTTTGAGCTGCTCTAATCGCAGCTGGATAGCCGGCAGGACCACCACCTATAACCACTACATCAAAATTCTTTTTATTCATACTTTTTTAGAACTCAAAAAGACAACTTATTTAAAATAATCTAAAAACAAGAAACATAACAACGTTGGCCAGGCTTAAAATGCCGAATCCGTCGTTACCTGCAAAAGGTATGCAATTGCATCAGCACGATCTGCCCCTGAGCTAAACCCAGCAAATCGCATATTGTTGCCGGGAAGGAAACCATTTGAATCAGCAAGCCATTCATCAAGAACTTCAGGACTCCATATGAAATCAGCTTCTTGTAGGACATCAGAATAATCAAAACCATCAACACTTCCCGCAGTTCTATTAAAAACCTCATACAGATTCGGGCCAATTATATGATCTTCATCTGGACCTAGCGTATGGCAGGCTCTGCATGAATAAGCCAGTAGCTCTCCTCGTTCCAAATCAGCCTCTAACAAACGAACTGCTAGAGTTTTAGCCTCTTGTTGAGCAGAATCAGAAAGGCTGCGGTCTACTTGTTGATCACAGCCTACTAAAGACAATATCAGGCTAAAAACTAAAGCACATATCAATCCATTAAGTCTCTTGCTAAAAGTTATATCCATTCGCTAGAAACCCCAACTAAAGTCAATATTTATCGAAATATCTGGCGAGGTTCTCACAATCAGATCCTCACCAATTGCCACATTCAATTGACGGCGCTCACCTAAAGACCACCAACCACCCACACTAACCTGAATGGAGGCCTTACCCATTTCATCAAGCTCACTCCTATAAAACTTACTGTGAGAATCAAACTGCACTTTTAATCCAAAGTTTTGAAGTACAGGCCAACCTGCACCTAATGTCCCAAAGGCCACCCAATCTTCATGACGGTCAGTAAAAAGGTCCGAATCATCGATCATCATTAATCCTGCGCCCCAATACAGCCCGGTTGGAATACCAACTAATATGGCTGAATTCTCCTGAAAAACACTAAATGAAAGATCAGTCCCTCCACTGCCTGTGAGAATATCTGGGTCGCCACTAGGTAGTTTTAAAGTTCCCTTAAAAACTAAACTACTCTCACCAAATAGGTGTCTAGAGAAACTAACCTGAACATCACCAATTCCACTACTTCTCTTATCTAGAAAGTACCTTGTGACACCATTATCCTTATAGTGGTAGCGCAACTGATCTTCCATGCGGAGATTGCGATTAGCGTCAGGTAGCCTAAAAAATGAGTGCCAAGCATCAACAATATCATCCAGGAAACCACCAGAGTTTTGATAAAAAGGGAGTTCTATCCCAACAACCCACTTGTCTCCAAGACTCGAACGATAAAAAAGACTGGTTCTCCAGGTTTCCCCATCTAAAACCAGCTCTTCAACCCCCTTACCTCCAAGCCGATAATGATTTGCAACCTCGCTGATGAGCGATAATTCTTTGTCTCCTGCGACAAGTCCCGACTCCCATGCCGGCAGCCCAAAGACTGAAACTAGCGGACTAAGATTCCGAGTTCTAAAAGGGGTGCTTTGTTGGGCATGCGTGCCCTCGGTTATCAGAACCCCAATTACTATCGCTACAAATGCGCTTTTACACAGCCGCATATCCATAGGTCTATTTTCCCTATCCCTGGTCTACTAAAACTAAACATCAACGCTTCCTGCGTATCATATGATTGGTAATGAAACCGACAAAGATCTAAGCAACAAAAAAACTAATAAAATACATATAATTCATATATTTATAATTATATATTAACGTCTATTATTGATTCTTCTATGAATATATTGTCGCTCTCCCGAATACTTCAACACAAATAGTCCTGTCCCCTTGCATGAATCATCTTGCCCAACACAAGACTCACCAGAACGGTCTGTAGCATACGCGAGTCCCCGATGGTCTAGATCTACATCCGTAAGCTGGATTGGAGTAGGGCGCGTCATAGAAGGTCGAGGACTAGCATTAGTTTTAGGGATGTAATATCCAACCTCGCGTAAATTTTGTGGGTCAGACAGGTCTAGAATTCTAATACCAGCATTGAGATAGGCAATCCAAGCCAATTTATCTTCAAAACGATTAATTTGTCCATTTACCGTCTCGGCATGTTGATGGGGCCCAAAATTACCACCAATATCACAAAAGTCTCCAATTGGAACTTGCCAGGTTGATACAGGCATTGGGTTTGTTTCATGCGTTATATCAAACATATAGACGCGACTCTTCATGCCATGTGGACATTCCAAACCATCATACTCATCTGTAACAAGTGCATAGGTCCTTGGTAGTTCGCCATCAGCTGCGGTGATGTTTGGCACCCTGTCATAGACAATAGGAGATACGGTGTGAGGACCCCTCCCAGGCGGGGATGTGTCATAGGACCAAACTAGTTCAGGTTCAGATGGATCGGATATATCCCAAGCGGCTACATGCCCGCTGCCAATCCGGAAACCCGCATACATTCGGTTATTTTCTTCATCAACAATAGGATGGTGGACGTACTGTTCTTCAAAGCCTTCTTCACCATTTTTTTGTCCTGGTAGCCAGGCCCTACCCAGGAATTGAGGATTTCTTGGGTCTTTCAAATCCCAGATATGAATAATAGTTGTCCTAAACCCGGGTTCCCCAGAGGCACTATAAAAAAGACCAGTATCTGGTGACCAATGCCCTTTATGAGCTCGATTAATGAGCTTACCTCCACAACCTCGGCCACATGAATTCTCGGGAGTAGCAGATATTTCTGATACCAATGTCATTGCTGATGGATTGGACCCTCTCTCTGTAATGTCAAAAATCTGAAATCTTAAATCATCACCCACTTCTGAGTTGCGAATAAGGTAATCACGTCCAACTGGCTCTGAATCAAACTCATAATCGTAGACTACTCCAACAAAACGAGAATTTGCGTTATCTTCATTTGGTATATGCCAAACCAGCTCGGGCTTAGTAGGATCTGTAATATCCAGAATAGAAGTCCCATTCCATTCATTGACACCGGTAATGGGGTTTAGTGTCGCGTCTCTGGTCCGCGTATTCGGCACATGTCCAACATAGACCCAGTTACCATTTACAGAATCTGACTTAGTATTGACCTGTAACGCCTGGCGTCCTTGCATATCGTGGTAACCAATAAGTTCAATATTACGAGATTCATCAGCGTTGACGGTGAAAGCTGCTCCATAAAGCATGGTCATAACGCCCGCTAAAAATAGCTTTAAACTCATATGCAGCATTTTCATTGTTATTTCCCTTAATACATCTAACTTATTGAATAGATAAGAAACAGGTCCAGTTTGCCATAATTCTCTTTGATATGAGCAAATTCAACACTCATCTTTAAAACACTCATCTTTCGTCATTTTTTATCTTTGGCCTGCCCGATTGCATACAAACCCAGTCATTTTATCTCTCTAGGATGAACGATGTGCGACAAACAGCTTTATTCACTGAAAGGGTAACTCATAAATCTTTCAACATGGCGAGACTCTAATCAAATGAAAAGGTGATTTTATGCAAATAACTTTTGAAGAAAAAGAATACTACTTGAAAGATGGGATTTGGTTTTTCGGCTACAAAAAAGCATCTCAACCTATTCAAGATAAATTAAATTTTCAGGCTAAAAAAGACCTGCAACTTTGGGAAGAGGCCCTTATTGACGTTCCTGAGATATTGCAAGCGTCAAAGCTAGCAGAAAAACGTAATGACCTTCTCAGAGCCCTTGTGCTAGCTAGAAAAGCTTATGAAGTCGCAGATTTCAAAGTATCAGTGGCAGCAAGGGTCAGTCACCTTTATAGAAAACTTGGCGAACCAGAGGAAGCGATAAAATGGACCGAAGAATTTGCAAGAACCACACATGTCCCTCTCCTTAATACCAGGGCCGCTGCATTTGCTGATATCGGGGAGTACTTACAGGCCAAAAAAGTAGTAGGAAAATCTCTCTCTATAAGCCCAGGAAATCCAGAGGCATTCGAACTATTAAATAGAGTTAAATCTGAATATCCAGGCACGTACCACGATCTTTTCTGACCGTAATTATTTAGCAATAGCATCTTATATTGGGAATGGAGTATGCAATATGTTCAAAGTATCTCTCGTAGCATTAACAGTAGCGATTATTACTAGTTTCGCCTCAAATTATTTTGTTCGAATTGAGGTAGGAGAAAACCTATCTTCCCTGGAACGAAGAACAGTTACTCGTATTAGAACCCTCTCAGAGGATTTAACAACCAGCAATGAAAGCATGGAGAACCTAATAAGAGGTTCAAATAATTTAGTTAACTCCTATTCAAAACGATTAAATGAGGTCAAAGAAACCCTGGACTCAACTAACACGCACACTAATAACGAATTAACACATATAAGGTCTCAACAAAATAACTTCTTAGAGGGTATTCATACAGTAGAGAGCCAAGCTAAAACTTTTGAATCAAGACTCATATCCCTAGAAAATAATCTATCAGAAATTTCAATCCCACTTGAAGCGCTAAGGACTGATCTATACGAAATTCAAACACAAGTTAATAGCTCAACCCAAATGGAGTTAGCTCTTAATGGAATTAACAGCACTGAACAAGAAACACACCAATTACCAATCTATTCAAATTCCTGTCCATCAACTGTCCTTAATAGGTCTGAGAGACTACCTCGATTAAAACAGCAATTAGAAGAATCTGCACCTACAGGAATTTATGACGTTAGAGCTATCTTCGATATAAACAAAGGTGGCGGGCTTGTCCTTAATAGGCTTGAATCACAAACTGCTCCTAACCGTGTTCTTGGTGCAGTCAGGCATTATGTAGATGGTTTGGTATTTGATAGCCACGGAATAGAATTTGCAGACTGTGAAGCTTTATTCAAGCTAAAGGTTAGCTAACTATCCATTCGCTTAAAACAACTTGGCGCCCAATAGGACGCCAAGTTGTTTTTATCCTCTTTCAATTGCAACTGAAACCCAAGGCTTCAGCTCATCAATCAGATTTTAATCAGCAATAACTTTTTCGCCATGTATAACAGCAGCCTTACCAGAGTTCAAAAGTCCGCTGGTTGGCTCAGCACCAATACCGCCATCACTGGCACCCGGATGAACCTCTGTAAGGACACTTTCAGCAGGCAAATCACTAACTGTGCCCGTGTAAGTTAGAGTTGCTCTGGCTGCATCTTTTTTGGTTAGCCACTCTTCACCTTCTAAAGCCTTAACTTTATAAGTAGTAGGAGAAGCACCACCTGTGGAAACTGTAGGTTTGTTGCCTTGTGCATCTGTCTCTATCAAAAAACGCTGCACATAACGGTAATGTTGCTTCCATTCACCTGAAAAGTAATTACCAAGACTCTCGCCAGTGAGAGTGTTAACGACCTCACCTGGTATGCCATGGAGCTCACCAAAACCATTATAGTCAAGACGGATCTTCTTACCCCTATCCTCACCATACTTAGCTTCATCAGGAACGGTGTAATAAAGAACCGTAGGCGCAGTGAAAACAACATCCTGACTCGTGGCTTGATCAACTACAAACCTCTGTCGATCCCATGGGTTAGCCCCGAAACGAATTTCATACCAAGTATTAATTGTGGTATCTGGATCATAAAACTTATCTGGGCAGTATCTTTTAGCAGAAGCATTAAATTCCGGATGAGTATCACGGTAACTACCACCGCTATCTTTCTCACACTCTAACTTATCCAGGTCGGCCTGTGAGGCTAGCAATCTGCCTGTACCTACCCCCCACGTAAGCTCATTGGTTGATCCCCAAGGCCACTCAAAAACTCCTTTCTTCAACTGTGAATCAGGCTTTGTTATATCCGCAGGGAACATAATTTCTGTGCTTGTGGAATCCAGAACTCTCAAGCCTGAAACTGTGTAGGTCTTTACATTTGAGGCCAGGATTCCTGGGAACCAATTACCAGCATCTGAACCAGACTGGAGAATCTGCCAGTTATTAGCATCATAAGGACTAACAACAGTCCCGCCAGGAGAACCAAGAGCTTTTGCTGCATTGACGGTTGCAGTTAATTTTGCTGCCGTTGGACATTGATCTACACAGAAAAGGGAACTTGGAAAATTAGCGGGAGTAAGAGTCTCTCTTGATTCAACCGGTATACCATTTGTTGAGGTTGCATCAGTGGGGTTTTCAAGAGATTTTTTCCCTATCTCATAACCCTTATTTGTATCTCGAGACCAGAGCCACAAGTTCATGTTGTCTGTCCAAGTATCACTACCACTACCATAAGTCTTTTTCATGGTAGAGACCCACTCCGCATTACTAAAAGTAATAGCAGTACCAAGCGTTGTTTCGTTATACCCAGAAGTAAAAGTTATTTTCTTGTCAAAAGTCCATGTTGTATTGGAATGGTTGTATGTGCCCGAATACTCACCACTGGTTCCGGTAAACCCAAGTGAGTTCCACTGGGTTGACCAGTTAGTGTCCCATTTATCAACCCACATCACCACGCTAGCTTTGTCCAGAGTTGTGAGCGCCACATGGGTTCGCGTTATTTTCTCTATTCGGGCATTAGCTTGCTTGATCTGATAGGTTGGCGGAGTACCTGTCTCACCACCGAATTGTTCTTTAGTGAAGGTTGTAGGGCTGGTCTCTCCAACTAGCTTAACTGCACTTGCGAACTGATCATCTACATGCACACCCCAATAATCAGCCCAGGCGTGTACGGTCTGAGTCGCCCCATCTACTGTGACCTGAGCCTTCATTGGAAAACCGCCCTGGCCTAGCTCAAATCTTGATCCATCAGAATTATAAACACCGTATCTCCAAACATTACGCTTCGCATCTGCAATAGCCGTAGAGAAACAAGCCTCAGTTGTAACAAGCCCATCACTCCCTGTTGGGGTGTAATCCTTTAGTTTTGGGCTACCGTCACTGTTAACATCTTCGTAATCAATTCTTTTGGCAGACAGAAGCTGAGAGCAGTACACCTTAGCTGAGTCACTAATTGCAAACTTACTAACCGTTTGAAGTTCTGCATAATCGTCGCCCATAGGCACGTAGGCTTCTTGGTTATAAACACCACTTACCCCATCACTTGTGAAAGTGGCTGTTAGCGCAGACCCAGGACCAAACATAGAACTATCCCGGAATTTCACTGTACTAGCATTAGCTTCCAGGTACATACCACCCATCTTGGTGCCAGCAGCTATCGCATCCATACCCGGCCCTGGTGTAAATGCTTCACCAACTAAATAGGTACCTTCCATCTTGAAGGTGCCAAACTTTGACGATTCTGAGGGAGCTGCCGATTGGGTGCCTTTTACATAAATATTCATAGCCGGCTCAGGCATCTCGCCCTCGCTTACATCACCCTCTTCACCTTCTTGATTAACCCAAGCCTTTACGATCATAGGAGAACTATTATCAGCTCTTGTTGAGATGACAGTATTAGATTCGACTTCCTTGCCCGCCGCTCCTTCCGAAGCCCCTCCCTTGGCGGAAGAACCCGCGTTACTTGCGGACTGAGCTGATGTTGGCGTAGCTGAAGCCTGATCTGAGGAAGAAGTATCCTGTTCCTCACAATCATCTACATAAATACTCGCAACATAAGCTCCTTTATTTACCATCTGGTCAGGAGCCATTGATTTCATGTAACAAATAAGCATATTGACGAAAGCCAAAGCTTCGTTAGTTTCGTTTTCTACATAGAAATTGGTTTCATCGCTTTCATAAGCCGTCTGTGCAAATACTGTCCCAGTCAAAAGAGGAAGGACAGCTATAAATCCTATAAAAATTTTCATATTTATCTCACTTACATATATGCCAATGTTTAACTTGTTTCAACGATATCAATTTCATTTGGAAGTGCTATCCCAGATACAGGAGCTGTAACAGTCGTTGAAGTAAAGGTATCTGAAACACCCCCAATGGTGAGCACAGTGTTGGTAGCCGTACTATTACTACTTGGACTAGTGTGCTTAACCTTAACTGTTTGACCATTAGTTACAGTCCCAGCAGAACTTGCAAAGGAGCCACTTCCAATTTGGTAGGTACCCCCAGTAATTGAAATAGCCGCAGCAGCATTTATTCCTGCTACTGTAATAGCGGCAGAGGTTACTTCGGTACTTAGGGCCACACCAGTTTGATCAGTAAAGGTAAAGGCATTTGGTGTTGTATCACTAGCGGCAGTTGTTGAGTCTCCACTGCTACCGCCTCCACAACCCGTAACCAATACAACAGCTAAAAGAACAAAGCCCTGCTTTATCCTCTTAAGACCAATCTCTAATAAGCACTTTTTCATTACTGAATCTCCTAAAACTTCATGCATACTGCTTTCCAGGCAATTAATACTACTTAAAGCAAAAAACAATTGTTGCATTAATGTCTGTCAGTTTAACTCAGGCCTAAAATCATAGGTTTCAGCCGCTGATCTTAAACGTTGTGTTTCTGCGTCTATGAATCTCGAAAAACCAGCTGATGACTCACTTAGACTAACCTCCATGCCAAGCGCACTAATTGCTGAGATAATCTCAGGGTCAGCCATTGCAAACTCCACCGCTTTTAATAAAAAGTCTAAATCTTCATCAGAGGTCTCTTTTGGCGCAAATACTCCAGCCCAGGAACCTAAAGACATGGTTGTTGCGCCTAGTTCTAATAGGGTTGGAACGGCCGGAAACAAGGGCATACGTGTGGGATGAATCACAACCAAAGGAATAGCGGCACCTGAACTGATTAATTGCATCATATAAGGTGAAGTACTGGCCATTAGGTCTAAGGTGCCATCCCTTATACCTTCCATAGCATCCTCATTACCATTTGAACGTGCTGTATCAAGAGTCGCGAGAACGCCGAGCTCTCCGAAGAGGGCAGCAAATTCAAGTCGATGAATACTTGTTGAAGAAACATGAAAATAATTTAGCGCATTGGGATTTACTTTCGTGTAAGCAATGAGCTCCTCGATAGTATTAATCCCTAAACCTGAACGCACAACTAGGATATCGGGTGTTTCAGTTGTGCGGGTTATTGGTCGCAAGTCATCAAGAGGATCAAGAGGATAGCCTGGTACTACTCCAGGCAGTAGCGCCATCAGACCAATTGTAGACGTCACAATCGTTTTTCCAGCGGGGCTCTCAACGCCAGCGAATCGGCCCTGACTAAACTTTAATACAATAGGGCTACCTAAGTATTCCTCCAGTTTTGGCGCAATAATACTTGCTGTCTTAGAAGAAGATCCCGCCTCACCAAAGGCAGTTAAAAACTCGATGATATCCGGGTCAGTTTCAAAGATTACACTTGTCTTGTTATCAGCTGCACAGGCCACAAACACATTAGTCAGCAGCATGTAAAAGGCTACCCCAAATAATCTATTTAACGGTTTCATCTGTCTGACCCTACTTAACACATAAGCATGTAAGAATATTTTATTTTAATTCACTATGGAGGAATCTAATAAATTAAAGTGTTTTTCCAAAATTAGACGTAGTTAATAGTGGACAATGATATTGACTAATCGCTATTCAAATTGCAGTATTTGCAAATATATTATGACTCTAACAAGTAAAAGACGTTGTTTGTTCTTAGCCAGTCTTCTATTTCTGGCTTATACGTCTGTGGATATTGCTCATCATACGTATTCTGATAGTGAAGCCTCCCAAATAGAGTGTCAGTTTTGTAAAAATGACATATCAGATTCTGTTCTATCAGCAACCCTCATTACGACAGTTTCTTTATCTAAGCTTCTTTCATCTGAGATTAAAGAAGCTTTCGCCTCTCTTACTTCAAAAAACTTCCAATCAAGGGCACCCCCAAAATTTTAAATTTGTGTCTGCACTAAAATTTTAAATTTTATTTTTTCAAGGGAACCTCCCCATGAAAGCCTTTTTCAAGAGTGTACTCATTATGAGTGCACTATTTGCAAATATAATATTTGCACAAGAGATGGAAGAAGTAATCGTCACTTCTTCTTTCACGGATCAGTTAATTAGCGAGATTGAAAATCCAATCCATATCATAAGCGGTGATGAAACCAGCAATTCCTCAACCAAAAGTTTAGGCGATGCTCTGGACAATCTTCTGGGTGTTAGTTCAGCAGATTATGGGACAGCAGTTGGACAACCAGTTATTCGCGGATTATCTGGCAGCCGAGTAAAAGTTCTTAATAACAATATGGTTGTAAGAGATGTCTCAGGATTAGGCGGTGACCACAGTCAAGCTGTTGATATGAATAATATTCAGCAGATTGAAATTGTCAGAGGACCAGCCTCCTTGCTTTATGCCAATGGAGGTATTGGCGGAGTAATTAATATAGTTGATAACACTATAGCTAGACAAGATTTTACTGAGCCAGAACTAAAACTAGGCGTAGAGGGCCAATCAGTAAATGGTGGAGACACGCGTAACCTTTCTTATCAGAATAATATGCAATTTATAGGTGATATGAATTTCAGTTTTTCGCATAAAAAATCCAACTTTGGCAACTATGATGTACCCCTTACATCAATCATCCATGCTGAAGATGAAGAGGGACATCATGAAGAAGACTTGAATTACCTAAAAAACTCCGATTATGAGTCTGAATCTAACCGAATAGGCTTTTCATGGGTTAAAGATTGGGGTTACGTAGGCTTTTCTGCTAGCAATATAGAAAGCGTCTATGGCATTCCTTTCCATGCAGAGGTGCAACACGAAGGTGAAGAAGAGGAAGAACACGAAGATGAAAGAATCTTCAGTACCACAAAATCTTATGTAGTTAATATAGAAGGTGCATTTAACTTCAACAATAACTTCATTCAACGAATGGATTATTACTTTAGAAACTCCGATTACAAATTAACCGAGGCACATGCAGAAGAGCATGAAGGAGGCTCCACTAAATTTACAAATGATGCTCAAGAATACGGAGCGATATTTGATCTCAGCAAGGATTTATTGACACAAAAATTTGTCATGAGATTTGTTGAAGAAGACATTGCAATAATAGGCAAAGAAACATTCATGCAGCCATCAAAAAATACAGAAAACTCTTTTGGCTATTATGCAAGCAGAGAGATAGGCGGTTTTGAATTAGACGCTGGTTTTAGAGTTGACCAAATCAACCGAAAAGGTACGGTTAAACCCCATGAACATGAAGAGGAGGAAGTCACTGCTTATGATAAAGGCTTTGATGGATCCAACTTGGCATTTAGCATTGGCCGACAACTGAATGACATGTGGCATATATCAGCTGGTGTAGCGAGCGTAGAAAGAGCCCCTTCAGCAGTTGAATTATTCATGAACGGTCCTCACCTAGCTACAAGTAGGTTTGAAGAGGGAAATACGGCCCTAAGAGCTGAAAAAGCCACAAACCTGGATTTAACTGTAAATATAGAGAATGATTATTTTTATGGGGTAATTAGCGTTTATACCAATAATGTTGATGATTACATTTATCTTTTAGATTCAACTAAAAAGGAAGAAGGACTGCTTGTTGCAAACTACTTACAAAAAGATGCAGTTATTTCTGGTTTTGAGTTACAAATTGGAAAGAGCTTTGAAGTAGGGCCTGGTCAAGTAAATCTCTCTTTCGGGATAGATGATAGTACAGGGAAATTCTCAGATGGCGTCTATATCCCCCGAATGATGCCTTCTAGAAACCTCTACTCTGTATCCTATTCTTCCCAAAATGACCTAGAGTGGTCTTTTGATTTAAAAGATGTTGATAGAAAGACAGACCTTGCTAAAAACGAAACCACATCTAATGGTTTTCAATTAGTAGATGCCCGATTAACTAAAACGTTTGATGTTACTGGCTCTAATGGCCAGTTTGCTGTAACTGTATTTGGAGATAACCTTCTTGATGAGATTGCAAGAAACCATACATCTTTTGTTAAAGATCAAGTTCCACTCCCTGGCAGAAATCTTGGTATGAAATTTAATTTCACATTTTGATTTGCAGTAAGCTAGAGCATTATCATGCTGATAATGTCAATCTATTAGCACTAGATAGGTCGTAAACTTAAACAGCTCTGAAAATACTTCAGGGCTGTTTTTTTTCTTTTTACGTTAAAGCAATATTACTACTTGTAAGCTTAAAGAAAGGACAGATACTGTTAGCCTTCCTTATTATTATCAAAACAGGTTGTGCAGCAGGAAGATATGACGGGCCAAGCACTGCAACTGATCAGGATTTTTCAGCAGTCAGAACTCAATGTTATGACTCAACACTAAGAGAAAACGGTAGAGTCGTTTGCAGAGAATTTTTTGGATGTCCTGCAGAGAACGGTTACACAAGAAATGATGATGGACGGTTTCAAGCTAATTCAGTCGGATCAGCCTGTTACTAAAGCATTGCTATTTTTAGTAGCGACAGAATATCAATTCTATAACCAAAACTTATTATCACTAAATCAACAAGATCTATACCCACATAATATTTTTATGTGCTTATTTGTATGTTAGGTAGTCGACCTCTGATCAGCTCGTTCATGAGGAAAATCTTATAAAACTTACTCCTTGAATATAAATAAAGCTAATGCCCAACAAACAAAAACCATAAGAAGGGGGCCATATGCCAACTCTCCTATGACCCATAAAGCCAGAAAAAAAATAATAAAAAATACACCAGCAAAAAATGAAATAATCCCAAGTATTCTCATTAGCTCATTTAGAATTAGGTTTTAGTGAATGTTCACTATGTCTCAGCAACAATCTTGTCGCCATTGGCATATCGGCCATGAAAGCGAAACCACTCTTCTGCCGATAAGGCATCTGGCAAAACTTTCTTAAATTCTTCTGGCGTTCCTCGTGGTCCTTTTTCATTCTCGTAATACAGAAACATATGATGCAAATCTTTAAGAAATAAGCTACGTAAAATTTTCGGCATTATTAATTTAGCTTTTACGGGAATTCCACTGACCTTAGATAGAGCTTCAGCCACTTGCAGCAAATCACCTTGCCAACCAATCACATCAAGCGTATTTCCCAGCCAGTCATGAGGATTTTTAAAGAAAATTGCAGCGGCTCGGCCGATGTCATAGGTAGCACAATATTTGCAATCTTCTTTAGTTAAAAACTTTACAACACCTTTCTTTAGAGGATTCCAGTTTGCTGCATCATCAA
>JAQWRR010000037.1 GCA_029243585.1 Gammaproteobacteria bacterium | reverse complement strand
TTGATGCATCTAGCGCCTGAGAAAAATCTAGACCCTCTGGCCAACCAGGCCGATAACTTATCTCTAGCGGGCTTCCTAGCAATTCCTCACCCAAGCCCTTTAAGGCCGCTACAAGCTCTCCTGAATACAGTTTTCTAGCTAAATTAACCTTTTTTCCTGCCTCTAAAAGACCTGCGTTCCAAACATCACTAGCTCGGCCCAATTTAAGCGCTGCATTGCGCTGGCTCAGCGCACGCCGGTAACGCCGCCACACCTCAAGATACCCTGGTTCCACGTGAAACACCCCCCAATCTAAAAAACGGCGGCGGTCTCCGGGACCCCCTTCAATAAGCCGGTGTATGTTTGGGTCTATAACATGGACGGGCATTATTTTAGCTAAGGAGGACATCCCAACTGCGGGCTCAGAATCTAAGCGGGACTCTAAACCTTCGGTACCTAATCCTACTCCCAATCGGTGAACACGTTCATTTAAGCTGAATTCTCCGTAAATCGAGAACCGCTCCTGTCCATGCTGAATTAGGCGCCGACTATGCCGTGTCCGAAAAGAGCGGCCGCGCCCAAGAATATAGGCCGCTTCAAGTAAACTAGTCTTTCCAGCTCCATTAGGGCCAAAAAAATATGTTCTTTTTGGATGCGGTGAAAACTCAATCTCCGTTAAACACCGAAGACCTTCAATTCTTATGAGGTTTAGCGGCATTTATACAGAGCCGCTTTTCTGCGACCTAAAGGCGCATAGGCATCACAACGAATTTCGAGTTCTCCGTAGTTGGGCCCTTAATTAGGCAGCTTGTATTAGAGTCTTCGCCCAAACCAAGCTGTACCTGTTCTTCAGAGACAGCCCCTAAGGCTTCAAGTAAGTAGTTGACATTAAAGCCTATTTCCATCTTAGAGCCCCCATACTCAACTTCCAGGACCTCTTCCGCTTCCTCTTGATCCGGATTATTAGCCTGGATTCGAAGACCATTTTCTTCTAGATCAAGCCGTACGCCACGATATTTCTCATTTGAGAGAATCGCAGCCCTTTGTAGGGCCTGTCGTAACAAAGTTCTATCGGCTATTACTATATTAGTCACATTTGAAGGTACCACCTTGCTATATTCTGGAAAGCGTCCATCAATCAACTTCGATGTAAGACGAATGCCCTGAAGCTGAACTCTTATATGATTGGATCCTAAGGCAAGTTCTATCTGGCCGTCATCCCCTAGCAACCTCTGTAGTTCTAATACACCTTTTCTGGGTACTATAACCTGGGCTTTACCCCCCACAGGTTCAGATAACCCCATTTCTGCCATAGCCAATCGATGTCCATCTGTAGCCACAACCCTAAGAGTAGCTTCCTCTGTTTCAAACAATAGTCCATTTAAATAATAACGAACATCTTGCTGAGCCATAGAAAAGTGGGTTTTATCCAAAAGATTACGAAACTCTTGCCGATCGAGTTTAAGTACCTGTTGAGCAGATATCTCATCTACGGTAGGGAAATCAGCCGCTGGTAAGCTGGACAGAGTAAATCGACTTCTACCTGACTTAATAGTGACACGATCACCATTTACGCTAATTTCTACATCTTTACCTTCCGGCAAAGCCCTACAGATATCATGTAGCTTTCTTCCTGGAATAGTTGTTTTCCCGGGTGTTTCAACAGTTACGCTTGTTTCCGCCACAAGCTCTACTTCTAGGTCTGTTGCAGTAACGCTTAATTTATTGTCATCTGCTACCAATAAAATGTTGCTTAGAATTGGCATTGTTTGACGGCGCTCTACCACACCTATTATTGATTGGAGTGGTTTTAAAATCGTATCTCGTGATGCGCTGAGCTTCATTTCATAAACACCTATAATATTAATTAATTAATTAATTATATATATTATTGTTATTATTAGGCCTTTGAATAACACAAATAAGTTATTTTTACTTTAAAAAACAACAATTTAAAACAAAATTCCATAGCATTAAGCTTGTGTTATCCTGTGGCTAATTTGTGGATAAAAACACAAACTTTTTTATCCACAGCTTTCCCCCATTAACCTGTCAAGGTTCTCAACAGGTTAGAGTAATCTTCCGAGACTCGTGATTCTGTTTCCCTTAAAAATTTAATTCTTCGGCATCCATGTAAAACAGTTGTGTGATCGCGCCCACCAAAAGCATCTCCTATCTCAGGCAAACTATGGCTTGTTAATTCTTTTGCCAGGGCCATTGCAATCTGCCTAGGACGTGCAATTGATCTGCTTCGGCGTTTTGATAGCAAATCTGCTATACGAATCTTAAAGTACTCTGCTACGGTACGTTGAATGTTATCAATGGTTACCAGCTTGTCTTGAAGGGCAAGCAGATCGCGTAAAGCTTCTTTTGCAAAGTCTACCGTGATGGGTTGTCCGGTGAATTGTGAGTTTGCAATAACTCTTCGAAGAGCCCCTTCTAATTCTCTAACGTTTGAGCGAATCCTTTGAGCTATAAAAAACGCAACCTCTTCCGGCAAATAATGCCCTTCTGCTGCTGCTTTACTCATAAGGATGGCGGCACTTGTCTCAAGTTCCGGTGGCTCAATGGCGACAGTTAGACCCCAGCCCATACGAGATTTTAGTCTTTCCTCGAGACCCGAGACCTCCTTGGGATACCGATCGCAAGTTAAAATAATCTGACGTTGTCCTTCTAGAAGAGCATTAAAAGTGTGAAAAAACTCCTCTTGAGAGCGTTCTTTACCAGCAAAAAACTGAATATCGTCTATTAACAGCGCATCTAAAGATCTATAAGTACGTTTAAACTCGGAAATAGTGTTGTGCTGCAAGCCTCGTACCATATCACCAACAAATCTTTCTGAATGTATATAAGCTACTTTAGCGCCCGGCTCCCTCTCTAGAATGACATTGCCGATTGCATGCATTAAGTGAGTTTTGCCAAGGCCAACCCCACCATAAATGAATAGGGGATTATAGGCATAACCAGGGTTTGAGCCGACTTGTAGGGCTGCGGCACGGGCCAATTGGTTACTCTTACCCTCCACAAACCCATCAAATGTAAAGTTTCTGTTTAATCTGCTACCAAGAGAGGGGTGGTGAGGCTTATCTTTTGGTGGGTTTTTGCCAACTGGCAAAGGAGGCCTGCGTGTGCCAACTACCACTTCTACTGGTATTGCCCCAGCCACAGCTAAAATTTGATTAATACAGTTTTCTTGAATCCAGTCCACCACGAAATGATTAGGAGCAAGTAGTCTTAATCCTGCCGCTGAATCCTCGGCCTGTAAGGGCCTAATCCAGGTGTTGAATTGTTGTTCTGAAAGTTCCAGCTCTAATGCTTTCAGGCACTGGTTCCAGAGAGACGGTTGTGCCGCCGAGTTCGCTGCCACGGTAATTATTTTTCTTTTTCAGTAAATGTTAAGACAAGGGCCCATAGGCGACAGTTTATATCTACGTTATGCCGCTTGACTAGAGCTTAAACTTAAGATGCCGGTATTGACAGTTTGTTTGCTCGCGCGTAAAGTTCCCGCCTTCTCTGGGCCGCTCATCTCTTTGTTTTGATTGGAACTTTTTTTATCAAAATATAATTTCTGCCGGATATATCGTGAAAAGAACTTTTCAACCTAGCAATCTCAAGCGCAAACGTACTCACGGGTATCGGGCTCGCATGGCAACTAAAGGCGGGCAAGATGTCCTTAAACGCCGCAGAGCTAAAGGCCGCGCGCGACTTTCTCCTTAAGGTCGTGTCGCTATAGTATTGATCTGATGCTATCGCCCGCACGGTTTACACATCAGCAGCGATTAACCAAATCCGCGGAATTTGGACGAGTTTTCGCGAAGCCTTTTCGATCAACTGACCGCTATTTTACGGTTCTTGCGCGGGATGTTAACTTCGATAATCCGCGGCTTGGATTGGCAATTTCAAAAAAGGCAGAAAAAAATGCAGCTGCAAGAAACAGGCTTAAGCGGTTGAGCAGGGAAGTGTTTAGGCAAAAAAAACTGCCGGCATTAGACTTCATTGTTATGGCTAAACGCAATGCCCCAGTCTCTGTGAACAAGGTTTTGATCGAAAGTCTTCAGAAACACTTTAGTCAGATCGTTAGTAAGGCAAGGATTCAAAGACGTGGATAATATGCGGTTACTGGTTTGGGCGACGTTTAGTCTGTTGCTTTGGCTAACTTACCAAGCATGGATTACACAGTACCCAGCGGCAGTAGCAGAGATGCCACAGGCAATAGCTGATAACGAAGAAGTGCCGAGCTTACCAATTATTTCTAGCCCAGAGCTTCCGCTGATTAATGACCTATCAGCAGAAGATACGTTACCAGTTACTGAACAAGGCCCTACACAATCGGTGCGGGTCCAAACCGATGTTTTAGATATTTTGATTGATGAGCAAGGTGGCGATCTTGTCCGGGCTGACTTGCCAAATTATCCTGTAGATAAAAGCTCAAATATGCCAGTCAGATTACTAAATTTTGAACAACAAGATAGATGGGTTTTACAGACAGGGCTCAGGAGCGTTGCAGGGGATAACGAGCCTAATCATCTGGCGCAGTTTTCAGCTGATAGAAGCCAGTACAGCCTCTCGGAAGGAGCAGAGGAGCTCGAAGTAGTTCTAGATTGGCAAGACACAGGACCAGTGCAAGCTAGAAAAATTTACACGTTTCGTCGAGGCCAATATGCGGTCGATCTCAATATAGTACTGGAAAACACAGGCGATGAAATATGGAGAGGAGCCTCATACGGACAGATTGTCAGGCGCCATATTCCTGTTGAGCGATCTTTTACTTCGGTTGATTCTTACTCTTTCACCGGCCCTGTTCTGTATGACGGGGATGAATATGAGAAGCTAGATATTGAGGATTTGTTAGATGAGCCTGTTTCCCTTAATGCTCTGTCGGGAGGTTGGCTAGCCACCATTCAACACCACTTCCTGGCAGCAGTTGTGCCGCCTTCAGCTGAACCATTCAACTATCAGGTGACAGCTCGTGGCCAGGATTATGTTCTTACAGGCGTATCAGACATCATTGAGATTCCTGCGAGAGGGTCTCATGAATTTTCATTAAAGCTTTTTGTTGGCCCAAAAATCCAAGAACAGCTTGCAGCTTCTGGTCCAGAGCTTGAGCTAACAGTAGATTATGGAATGCTGACAATACTCGCGCAGCCGCTTTTTTGGCTTCTTCAAAAAGTCCATAGTTATGTCGGCAATTGGGGTTGGGCCATTATCATTGTGACGCTGATGATTAAGTTAGCCTTTTATAAACTCACAGCGACTAGCGGCAGGTCTATGGCTAAGATGCGAAAGCTTCAGCCTAGAATGAAGGCCCTTCAGGAGACCTACAAAGACAATCGCCAAGAATTAAGTCGTCATATGATGGAGCTCTATAAGAGAGAAAAAGTTAATCCGGCTGCAGGGTGTTTACCAATTTTGATCCAGATGCCTTTTTTCTTTGCGTTCTACTGGGTATTAATTGAAACGGTAGAAATACGGCAAGCGCCCTTCATGTTTTGGTTAAATGATCTCTCTTCGAGAGACCCATATTTTGTTTTGCCTGTTTTAATGGGTGCTGCGATGTTGCTTCAGACCCGGATCAATCCTGCGCCACCCGATCCTATACAGGCAAAAGTCATGCAGATAATGCCAGTGGCTTTTTCAGTATTCTTTGCGTTTTTCCCGGCAGGATTGGTTCTTTACTGGCTAACTAATACAGCACTTTCTATTCTTCAACAGTGGCGTATAAATAAAGTAATAGCTGGCTAGGCTCGGACTGCAGAAGCTCCAGGCATAAGATTTTTTTGTTCGAACACAAGTCGGGCTGAGAAGCTATTTATCAGAAGGTTTTGGTAGAAAGCATTGAATTACGAAATAGAAGATACGATAGCGGCAATAACCACCCCGCCAGGCTCAGGCGCAATTGCGATAGTAAGAATATCTGGGCCTAACGCATTGCCCATAATAAAAAAAATCGCTGGGCTAACCCCTCGTCCTCGCCATGCACACATGTGCGCCTTGAAAGATGAAAGCGGCGTAATTATTGATCATGGCCTTGTTATTTTTTTCCCTCAGCCGCACTCATTTACGGGTGAGGATGTGGTTGAGTTGCATGGCCATGGTGGTGTAGTTGTAAGCGAATGGCTGCTAAGCAGGGTGCTCCACCTTGGTGCCAGAGCCGCTGAGCCAGGAGAGTTTACTTTGCGAGCTTTCTTAAACGACAAGATTGATCTTGCTCAGGCAGAGGCTGTCGCTGATCTTATAAATAGCGGGTCCCGAGAGGCAGCTCAAGCAGCGTTGCGTTCCCTAGATGGAGCGTTTTCCGAGCGCGTACTAAGATTACAGAAAACTTTGACGAAGGCCCGCGTCCATATCGAAGCATGGTTAGATTTTCCCGATGAGGATATAGAGCCCGCACAAACCGTAGAAATTCAGGGCCATTTGAAAGAAAGCATTAGTTTTCTTGAGCATCTTCGCTCTGTTGCCCGCGATGGTGTGCAGTTAAGAGATGGCGTGGATATTGTTATTGCAGGGCGCCCAAACGTTGGAAAATCAAGCCTAATGAATTGTCTTGCTGGGCATGATGCCGCGATTGTTACCCCCATTGCTGGGACCACCCGAGACCTCTTGCGAGAACACTTGTCCATTGATGGCTTGCCCATCACTTTGACTGATACGGCAGGGTTTCGCGTCTCAAGCGATCCAATAGAGACAGAAGGAGTTCGAAGAGCGCAAGTGGCGATAGGGAGTGCTGATCGCCTTTTTTGGATGGTTGAGGCGCAAGATGAGCTGGAAACAGCCCTAAAGGAGGCCCATCAAGAATTTGGTGATGATAAGCCCATGACTATCTTGCAGAACAAAATAGACCTTTTATCGGAGAATGCAGACAGTTTTGAGCACGAGGGTGTAACAATAATTAGACTCTCAGTTTTAACAGGAGAGGGTGTTTCTCTTTTAAGAGAGCATATAAAATCTCTCGCTGGTTTTAGTGGAGAGGTTTCAGGAACTTTTAGTGCTCGCTCAAGACATATTGATGCATTGCAGCGTGCGGAAAGCAGCATACGAAGCGCACAAGAGGAGCTTTTTGGTAATAAAGCGTTGGAAATAGTTTCTGAGGAACTGCGTGCTGGGCAGTCTGCTCTCAGCGAGCTTACTGGGGAAATCAGCAGCGATGATTTGCTCGGCGAGATTTTTTCTGGCTTCTGTATAGGCAAATAAAAAAATTTTAATGAAAAATTACGGGGCCCTCAGGCATTCTAATTATTGGGGTGAACAGGTTATGGGGGGCTAGATGAGGAAAAAAACGCTTAAGATCGTGCTTGCAGTGAGCTTTATTACCGCAGGTTTTTTAGGCCCAGCAGCAGCCCATCACTCGCATTCAATGTTTGACCTTGAGCAGGAAATTACAATTACGGGAATAGTGACTTCTTTTATGTTCCGGAACCCCCATTGTTTTTTATATGTTGATGTCGAGGATGAAAGTGGCACTCTGGTAAATTATTGGATCGAGATGGCACCCATACCTCGCATGATTCAAAATGGTGTTGGTATTAAAACGTTTCAACCAGGTGATCCTGTCACTGTAAATATGCATCCGTTAAATGATGGCCGACCTGGGGGTAATTACATTACTATCGTGGCCGCTGATGGGAACACCTACGATTGAAAAAATAAGCTTTTTCTTTAAACAATATCGCCATCAAATATCCTTAGAAGGAAAGAAGATGAGAGCTTTACAGAATCTAGACATTCATAGCTTGATTTCCCTTGTTACTTTTCTGTTATGCAGTAGCGCTTGTGCACAGGATATTTTTACGACAGAGGACTTTCGACAAGATCGTGAGCGTTGGACAGACCCAGCCTATTACCGTAATAACAGCGCTGATGAAATGAGAGAGATGGATACGGCTAATGCCTATGGTCTAGAAGGCATGGCGCAATTGGGGGCGGCTGAACTAGCTAGCCCTTATTCTTACCAAAGCGCATGGGAGCACTATCAGTCATGGCTAGAAGAGGCAGATGGAGGCACTCAGCATACTTGGGAAACTCTTCCTGATTGGCGGGGGCGCTTTACCGGCGGAGATGATCGAATGTATGGCGGTCAAAATCCGGCTAGTTCAGTCGTAGAATTTTTAACGCCAAGGTATCAAGAATACTTTGTTCAAGAGATGAAATCTTTAGCTGATAAGCGTTCTTGGGGAGCAAATGCTTTTTGTTTTCCTGGTGGCTTTACAACATCCGTGAGGGATGCAGAGGAATTTATTATTACGCCGGATAGGACATGGATTCTTGGCGCTGGAAATAATAGAAATTACATCCGTTGGATATATACAGATAACAGCGGCCACTCCTCAGAGGATTTTCAATACCCCAAGTGGCACGGAGAATCTGTTGGTTTTTGGAATCGCGATGCACTAATAGTACATACCAACCAAATTAGGGGGTGGAAAGGAGGTCTTACCGAGTTCACGGATCAACTAGAAACAGTTGAGCGATATCGCAGAGTTGGTGATGTGCTTGAAGGAGAAATTACTTTCTATGACCCAGAGGTACATGTAAAACCCTTCTACTCCAAGCTTGCTTATGAGCTTTATACAGACTCGCGACCCGAGCTTAGACCGCTCTACAACTCATGTACTGACACTAATGGACCTGCTACTAAGGTTTACATGGATGAACGGGGAATATTAAACGAGCGGCTTCCCGGAGACCCGCTCTATTGGGATGCCACCGATCCGCGACCATGGGGTACTTTTCTAAATATTAGTGAGGAAAGATATAGGCTATATCGCAATAGCATCGAAAAAAAAACTAACTAAGTTTCATAATCTTGGGGGCCACAGCACCTTCGCTAGAAAGCGCCCAGCTTAGAGTTGGTGCCATGATCAGAGAGAATAATTGAGCCTATCTATACTCTTGCTTGTTCTGCTTGCAGCAATCACACACGCTCTTTGGAATACATGGTTAAAAATATCCGGGGATAGGCTAATTGCCCTAGCAACCCTAGCTATAGGCTGGACTATTGTTGGCCTATTATCGTTACCCATCGTTGGTCTACCTGGACGTGCTGCGTGGCCCTATCTTTTTGTATCAACCCTTATACACTTAAGCTATTCCCTGACTTTAATCAGAGCTTATGGCCTTGCAGATTTAAGCACTACTTATCCAATAGCACGCGGGATAGCGCCATTGGTGGTAACTATGGCAGCCACTATTTTTTTAGATGAACCTCTTGGTAGTCTGGGGCTTTTTGCTATATGTCTAGTAGTAATAGGCGTCGTTTGGTTAGGACTGCCCTCTAAAAACCAACGGCGTCCTGCTCTAACCTTAAGCTTGATCACGGGCTGTCTTATTGGCGTCTATACGTTTCTTGACGGCCTAGGTGGTCGGGTTGGAGGTTCACCACACGCATATACAGCATGTCTTTTGCTTGCAACGTCTATACCCTTATTCATAGTTACAGGCTGCGTTCACAAAGAAGACTGTATTAGCTTAGCGCGCCCTATGTTGGTAAAGGGAGTTATTGCCGGGGTGCTTTCAGCTATAGCTTTTTGGGTGGTTATATGGGCGATGAGCGTTGCTCCTATGAGTTTAGTAGCGGCAGCAAGAGAATCTAGCGTTGTCTTTGTGGCGATTCTTGGAAGTTTGCTTTTGAAGGAGCGTGTGCGTTGGATGGCAGTTATATTGGTATTTGGTGGGATTATCCTTGTTAGAATCTCTTAATTATGACGATGATGTAAAGGTTATTGCAGATAAAGGCGGAGAATAAAGCTCAGTTCATGCCGAAGGTATCCCCAAGACCATCCTAGAAAGAGGTAGCTCCATGGAAGGAGGCAGAGACATAAAAACGAAAACACAGTCTGGGTTTAGGCGGTTTTTAAGCGCTGTAATTAAGGAGCCACGGTCTATTGGTGCAATTGCTCCCAGCAGTCCTTATTTGGCCAAATATTTAATAGCAGGCATCGGCTCAGGCTCACGTGTAGTCGAGCTTGGTGCGGGGACAGGCATAGTAACTCAGGCTATTCTAGAGTCTGGCGTTGAACCAAAAGACTTGATCGCATTAGAGCAAAACGGAGATTTTGCTGATCTGCTTAAAGAGCGGTTTCCTAATATCATAGTGGCTAAAGCAAATGCTCTTGATCTTAAGCAACATATTGGCGCCCTTGACGGCCCCCCAGACTTCGTCATAAGCGGGTTGCCTCTGATGCTTTTTACAATGAAACAAAAAACCAGTTTGATTTCTCAGGCTTTTGAAGTGCTGGGCCCTAACGGATTCTTTCATCAGTTTACCTATGGTGGTAAATGCCCAGTAGAAAGCAGCATCCTGGATCTAATAGGCTTAAAGGCAACATTTCTTAAGTTTGCCTTATTAAATCTGCCACCTGCTTTCATATATCGTCTGGAAAGACGCTAGGGTTTTTAGCAATTAAATCAGCAGTTATATGGGCTCAATCAGCCTCTTATCTGGTAGGCAGGCTTTAATCGGCCTAAAATCGGGTCTCACTGAGATCAAGAATCATGGAATATCCAAAAAAATTTGAATGCATCGTTGTAGGGGGAGGGCACGCAGGTGCTGAAGCTGCACTAGCAGCGGCAAGAATCGGAGCTCGAACGCTACTGTTGACGCAAAACTTAGAGACTCTGGGTCAGATGAGCTGCAATCCTGCCATTGGTGGCATTGGGAAAGGACACCTTGCCAAGGAAGTCGACGCTCTAGGCGGCGTTATGGCGCAGGCTATTGATCAAGCCGGAATTCATTTTCGCACGTTAAATGCTAGTAAGGGTCCTGCGGTACGTGCGACTCGCGCACAAGCCGACCGCGTTCTCTATAAGCGTGCAATCCGCCGTCAGCTGGAAATGCAGCCTAATCTTAGCTTATTGCAGCAAGGCGTTGATGCTCTAATCTTGGCTGGAGATCAAGTAAAAGGGGTTATTACTCAGATGGGACTGCATATTTCAGCGCCCGCTGTGGTACTTACGGTTGGCACATTCCTTTCAGGCCGCATTCATGTAGGAGAGACTAATTATCCTGGTGGCCGGGCCGGTGATCCCGCTGCGGTGAAATTGGCAGATCAGCTTCGGGCGCTTGGACTTAGGGTTGATCGATTGAAAACCGGTACTCCGCCTCGTATCGATGGGAGAAGCATTGATTATAGTCGCTTAAAACCACAGCCAGGCGATGAACCTAGGCCTGTTTTTTCTTTTATTGGTCGTCGGTCAGAACATCCGCGACAGGTCCCTTGTCATATTGCACATACTAATGAAAAGACACACGAACTAATCCAGAAAAGCTTGGCGCGTTCACCATTATTTAGTGGAGCGATTGAAGGAGTAGGGCCAAGGTATTGCCCCTCGATAGAAGATAAGGTGGTTCGTTTTGCAGACAGAACATCTCATCAGATTTTCGTTGAACCAGAAGGCCTTGATACGGAAGAAATTTATCCAAATGGCATTTCAACGAGCTTGCCTTTTGATATTCAACAGGCCTTTGTTCGGTCCATAGAGGGTTTTGAAAAAGCGCATATCACTCGGCCTGGGTATGCTATTGAATATGATTATTTTGATCCGCGAGATCTTGAGCCAAGCCTAGAAACAAAGGCAGTAAAAGGTCTTTATTTTGCGGGACAAATAAATGGTACTACTGGTTATGAAGAAGCGGCTGCTCAAGGGATTGTTGCTGGTATAAATGCTGGCAGGTCAGTATGCGGGCATCCAGCCTGGGTTCCTCGGCGTGATGAAGCATATATCGGCGTCTTAATAGATGATCTCGTTACTAGAGGCACTCTTGAGCCATATCGCATGTTTACATCCCGAGCAGAATATCGACTTTCGCTTAGAGAAGATAATGCTGATCTCCGCCTTACTCCAAAAGGTCGCGAACTCGGCGTTGTAAAAGATCCTCGTTGGGCCGTCTTTGAAACAAAACGCAGGTTGATTGATAAAGAAAAACACAGATTGAACCAGATTATTGTTCGGTCCAGAGACGTACCATCAGATTCGGTAATAGGGCCTTTAAGTCGCGATACAAAAGCCCATGATTTGTTATGTCGCCCTGAAATGAGCTATGAAGATCTGATCAAACTGGAGCATGTTGGGGATATGGGAAATTACCCAGAATTGTCTCAGGAGGAGTCAGAGCAGATCGGCCAACAGATAGAAATACAAGCCCGATACACGGGTTATATCAAGAGACAAAAACGTGAAATAGACAAGCAACGTAAAAATGAGAAGACTGTTTTGCCATTGGACATGGAGTATTCAGAGGTGGTTGGTCTGTCCAATGAGGTGCGAGAGAGATTGGAAAAAATTCGCCCGAAGAGCGTAGGCCAGGCAAGCCGAATAGCCGGGATGACACCTGCAGCAATTTCGTTATTATTGATTCACCTCAAGAAAAAAAGACTTAAACGCAGCGCCTAAGATCATTAATAGAGATGACAAGCAACGAGGCGTTGAACGCTCCCTTGTTGAAGCTCTTTAAGAATAGGCGATTCAGCTTTACAAATGCTCATGACCTTTGGGCAACGTTCTGCAAAACGACAACCAGGCTTAACGTTAACAGCTGAAGGTATTTCCCCTGTCATTATAGTTGTAGCTCGGTTGCGTTCGCTTTCAGGATCTGGCTCAGGGTTTGAGGCGATTAATAAAGAGGTATAAGGGTGTTTAGGGTCAAAAAAAACATCATCAGCAGCGCCGATTTCCACAAGAGTGCCAAGATACATAACAGCCATCCGGTCTGAAACATAACGCACCATGGATAGATCATGTGCAATGAATAGCAACGTCAACCCAAGGGAAGACTTAAGCTCATCTAGCAGGTTAACGACTTGGGCTTGAACAGAAACATCTAATGCAGATATAGGTTCGTCGCAGACAACAAACTCTGGCTCCATAATCAGCGCTCTTGCTATCCCGATACGCTGTCTCTGTCCTCCTGAAAACTCATGTGGATACCGGGACATATGATCAGGTAGTAGGCCTACTTTAATAAGCCATGATGCAACAGCTTCCCTAATTTGTTCGGATCTTAGTTGGCTATGTAAACGCAACCCCTCACCAACTATTTCTCCCACAGTCATGCGCGGGTTTAAAGAGGAGTAGGGGTCTTGAAAAATCATTTGAATTGATGATGCAAATCTTTGGAAATCTTTTGGACGATATTTGCCTGGCAATATCTCGCCCTTGTAGAGAACCTCACCCGAGGTTTTTTCATGGAGACCAACAAGCGTTTTTCCGAAAGTCGATTTACCGGACCCGCTTTCGCCAACGAGCCCGAGAATTTCCTGTTTATCTACGTGTAATGAAACGTCATCTACAGCATGGACTATTTTGTTTTTTCCAATTCGGAAATGCTTCGTCAATGTCCGAGCTTCGATAAGCATAGTCATTATGGTTTTCCCCCTTCAAAAACCATACCTGCTTTTTTCTCTGCTTGCTCATGATGGAGCCAGCAATTGGCATAATGTCCAGCAGAAAGCCTGAACTTTTCTGGGCGGTTATTTTCACATAAACGCATAGCATGAGGACAACGGGCGAAGTATCCACAGCCATTTGGAGGATCAAATAGATCAGGCGGGCTACCATCAATAGGTTGTAGGCTTCTATTAAGTGCCCCAACATTTTTGGGCATGGCTGCTTTTAAGCCTAATGTGTAAGGATGCGAAGAGCGGTAGTAAACATCCTCTACGCTTCCCTTTTCTACAACCTCACCGGCATACATTACAACTACATCGTCAGCCATACGGGCTACTACGCCGAGATCATGTGTAATTAAAATTATGGCCATACTACTTTCTCGTTGTAGGTCTGCCATCATGTCGAGAATCTGTGCCTGGATGGTGACATCAAGTGCGGTAGTCGGTTCATCGGCTATGAGCAAAGAAGGGCCACAAGCAACTGCCATGGCTATCATTGCACGCTGCAACATGCCTCCCGAGAATTCGAAGGGGTACTGTTTAGCCCTTTGTGCTGCATCAGGGATTTTTACGAGGTCAAGCAATTCAATTGCCCGAGCAAAAGCACGGGAATGACTGAAACCCCGGTGTACTTGAAGAGTTTCGGCAACCTGATCGCCTATAGTCATTGTAGGGTTCAGAGATGTCATTGGGTCCTGGAAAATCATACCAACCTTGGAGCCGCGGATTTCTTCATTTCCAGTAGTTTTTTCCCCAAGAATATCAATGCCATTAAGTAGTGCTGTTCCTTTTGTAATGCGCCCGGGCGGCATAGGTATTAGTCCCATGATGCTATGCACAGAAACGGATTTTCCACAACCAGATTCGCCTACAATAGCAAGAGTTTTTCCGGCTTCTACCGTAAAACCCACTCCCCTTACAGCCTTCACTACACCGCCATAAGTATCAAATTCCACGTGTAGGTTTTCTACCGTGAGCAATGCAGCCTTATTTTGAAACGATTGCTCCGTCATTCACGAGATCTCATGCGCGCATCAAGAGCATCACGCAAACCATCACCGAGCAGATTAAAGGCAAGAACTGTGATGCTGATTAATAAGGCCGGAAATATAAGTTCATGGGGGTGATTTAGCATCGTCTGGATACCCTCATTACACATACTTCCCCATGATGGTGTTGGAGGGGCCACGCCCATTCCAATAAATGACAGAAACGCCTCAACAAAAATCACTGTGGGCACTGCAAAAGTTATCGTAACCAGAATTACCCCAAGTGTATTTGGAATCATATGGCGCAGAATTAAGTAATAAGTTTTTGCTCCAAGCAACTGGGAGGCGCCAATATAAGCCTCCTCACGTATTTGTAATATCTGGCCCCGAACTAACCGAGCCGTAGCCGGCCAGCTCAGTACGATAAGTGCAACCAACATAGGTACTATGCCGCTTTCTCCGGGACCTATACCAAAGGCAATTTTGAAAAGGATCATGAATAATAGAAATGGTAGTGCAACCACAAAGTCGGCAAATCGCATAAGAAATTGATCTACCCTTCCCCCGATAAAACCGGCTGCGCTTCCATATAGAATGCCAATTAAAACGAAGAAAAGCGGAGCAATTATTCCTATAAAAAGCGATACACGTGCCCCATACATAAGACGTGCAAGCATGTCTCTTCCGAGGTAATCCGTGCCAAGCGGATGAAGTTTCACAAAAACCTCATCACCAAGTTTTGGAACGACGTTAGGTCCTACTAGACCGTCAGATATAGCTTCATCAACAGTTACGACTCTTATGACATTGACAACTAGCGTTGTGTATTCGGCAACCTCCTGTCCGAGGTCATCTGTAGCTACTATGGAGTACCAAAACCTTGTTGGCCTCAGATCAAGCAAATCCTCATAACTTATTCTGCGGGCATCATAGATTTCTCCGATTGGCAGGCCAAGAGCGCCGTCAGGTTCCGGGCTGTAAAGATTGCGGTATACACGATACCCTGTTGCACCAGGTACTGGATCCCATTCTAAGCGGACTGCCTGTGTTGTTGCAGGCTGCGCTAGCCTAATCTCTGCTGTGGCGCCTATAGCTTGTCCTAAAATAGGGTCTGGGTCAGCAGTGATGCCAGACCAGGGCAAATATGGCGTCACAATTATTGCTTGTCGATTTGCTCCGGGGGGCGAGCTTAATTGATCTAGGTCTTGTGCTGCAGGGTCAATAGTCCAGACCCAGGGGCCTGCGATAGTAAACACAAGCAAGCCGACTACGATGAAAAGGGATATTAGTGCCCTACGGTTGGTTTTTAGGCGCAACCAAGCATCTTGCCAGTATGAAAGGGATGGCCTAGATATGCCTTGGGCTTCACGTTCAACGGCGATCGGTGTGAAATCTTTTGCTATAAGAACGAGCTCTTTCATGATTATTCTAGACGTACGCGTGGGTCAACAAACCCATATATAAGGTCAACAGCAATAACCATGAACACGAGAAAAGCACCGTAAAAAACAGTGGTGCCCATGATCACGGTGTAATCAAGCTGTTGAACAGCTTGTACAAAAAAACGACCTAACCCCGGGATGGCAAATACAAGCTCAACCACAAAACCTCCGGTTGTTATAGCAGCAATAGCAGGGCCAAGCACTGTTATGACTGGCAGAATTGCATTGCGTAACTGATGTTTCATAAAGACGCGTGTTGGAGGCAGTCCTTTGGAATAAGCAGTACGAACAAAGTCAGCGCTAATGATTTCTAACATTGAGGAGCGCATAAGCCTAGTCAAAAACGCCATGGTACCTAGGCCGAGAACAAGTGACGGTACTAGCATATGCAGAACAGTGCCCCAGCCGGCAACCGGCAGCACAGAAAAACCGACTAACCCATTTAATTTTACTAATGCTAGTTGCCCTATAGCAGCTATAACGAAGCTGGGCACAGATATTCCAAGAATTACTAGGAACATGATTATTACGTCAGGCAGACGATTTCGATACAACGCGGTGAGGGCTCCCCATAAAACACCGCCAATACCAGCAAAGACGATAGCAAGAATTCCAAGTGTGGCTGATACCGGAAAATGTTCGCGAATAATATCGTTAACACTACGGTTTTGTTGTGTGAATGATATGCCGAAATCACCTTTCGCCATATTACTCATGTAAATCAAGTATTGCTCAAGTACTGGCCTATCTAGACCATAACGCTCCTCAAGGTTTCTCCGGATTTCTTCATTCACTCCACGTTCATTTATTAGTGGGTCACCGGGGACTGAATGCATTGCGACAAAAGTAGCGGTAGCAATAAACCAGATAGTTATCAGGCCTTGAAAAAGCCGCTTGAGCGTATATGAGTACATATAAATCAGTAGTTACTTAATCTGATGAAATAAAAGCATTGGTGTAATCGGGGTCCGGGCCGACTGCTCGTCGAACCACTCCCTGAAGCCGCCTGTCTGTTATATAGACCCTGCCGCGCTCATAGTTTGGAATTAATGCTACCTCCTCAATAAGTATTTCTTGTTGTCGGGCAAATGCTTCCATTCGTATTTGAGGGTTAAGTGATGATTGAGCTAAACGAACGGATTCGTCATATTCTGTGTTATTAAACCTGCCATTGTTATTTGGATTCCAGGAGGCGAACAATTCGCCGAAAGTTAAAGGGTCAGCAAAATCTGGTCCCCACCCATAAACAGCAAGATCAAAATCTTGATTTTGCATTTTTGCCAGACGTTGTTTAAAGATTTGACGATCAATTCGAATCTCTAAGCCAAGTTGTGATCCGTATAGGTTTTGGAAATATTCGGCTTGTTTTGCTGCGCCTGGTGAATCGTCAACCAAAAGAGCTATAGAAGGAGGATTATCTAGGCCAAGCTCTTCCATTGCGATCTGAAGGTGTTCACGTGCGGCTTCCAAGTTCAGTTCTATTTTAGGCACTGGATACTCTTGTCGAAAGAAGGTATTTACCCCCTGAAGCCACACAGGGAAAAGGGATTCGCCTGGAAGATTGCCTGGAAGCTTTATCACACGATTTACAAGTTCACTTGGGTCAGTAATCAACTGTAATGCTTTACGCAAGTGCCAATTGGATGTGACGCGGTCGGGTGAGAAGTTAAAGGCTAGAAACCAAACGCTGCCATCCCCAAAACGCTTCAACTGCCATCTTTGCTGTAAAGCTTCATTAAGCTGTTCCGCGCCAAGATAGTCCATAACAGCAACCTTGCCATCCTTAAAAAGATTCAAAGCAGAAGTTGCATCTGTTGTGAAATAAGGCATGTCTATAACATTGAGGCGAATTCGCTCACGGTCCCAGTAATCAGGGTTTTTTTCTAAGCGCACATGAGCTCCATGAACCCATAAGGTCATTTCAAAAGGTCCGTTGTAAAGAAGATCATCTACATCGGCTCCGTAGCGTCCTTCTCGGCTATGGTAGAAACTCTCGCGAATTGGGTGGTAAGTTGAAAAAGCGACGAGTTCTTCAAAATAGGCTAAAGGCTGTTCAAACTCGACTTCTAACGTTTGATTATTAACCGCTCGTACCCCTAAAGCCTCAACTGGCAGATTGCCAGAATTTATAGATTCGCCGTTTTTAACCGGATATAGAATAAATGCATATTCAGATGCGGTCGCAGGTGAAATAGCAGTCCGCCATGCAAATACAAAGTCATGAGCTGTTACCGGTACGCCGTCACTCCAGCGAGCATCCGGGCGCAACCAAAATGTTGCACCGTCCTCACGAATTTCCCATCGCTCTGCGACTCCTGGAGCAAGCTGGTTGTTTTCATCAAATCTCAGCAGCCCCTCCATAACATGACCGAGGACACTAATGCTGACCGAGTCTGTCGCCCGCGTGCTATCAAGTTGTGGTGGTTCAGTGCGAAGCAGTAAGGTTACGGTTCCTGATTCTTCATCAATGGCATCAAGGGTGGCTGTGTGACTGCCTGTAAGTGCTGATACCCAGTATAAAAGGCCCATTAATATGGCAAAACCAATAGTTGCTGCTAGACCAAGCCAAATTAGCTGGGTGCTGGCAGTGCGCGTAAGAGCGTCTCTGGTTCCAGACTTAAGGTCATTCATCCAGGTTTCCTTTCCTCAGTTCCTTACGGTATATAGCAGTTTATCGTCCTTAGCTCTAGCTATTAGCGTGACAAACATAAGCAGATTTATGGTCGACTCAATATTGTTATAGATCAAGCCTATTCACATCTTATACTCGCATCATGCAGCAACACATCATAAAGCAGCTAACAGACGTTGGCCTTATTCATAGCAGTAAGACCATAAGCTCCTTGGCAGAATTCCTTGGTCTGCTAACTAAGTGGAACGAGGTTCATAACCTGACCGCTATAACCAAGCCCGATGAGATGATTAAGCGGCATTTATTAGAAAGCCTTGCTTTGGCCAGCTTTCTTAAGGGTGATCGAATAGCGGATGTTGGAAGTGGAGGGGGGTTGCCAGGAATCCCTTTGGCAATAACTGAGCCAGATCGTCAGTTCACTTTAGTAGAGAGTCGCAGCAAGAGAGCAAGCTTTCTAAGGCATGTAAGTGGTGCTCTCAATTTGAAGAATGTGATCATAGAGCATGCCCGAGTGGAAGAATTACCTGCTATCCTGCCTTTTGATACAGTGCTTGCTCGAGCTGTTGCCCCGCTTCCAGGTTTGCTGAAGCTTACGAGGCATCTTTTTGCGCCAGGCACAATCTTATTGGCACTGACCGGCGAGAGTTTCGTAGGAGATTCTGCTTCATTTGAAGGCGGATTCCAGGCATGTAGAGCAGTTGGACCATTTACGGACTTGTTTAGTGGGAGTCTTGTAGTAGTAAAAAAGATTAAGAGCTAGCGGGTTATGACTAAGAAGATTTCGATAGCCAACCAAAAAGGAGGCGTAGGGAAGACGACCACATGTGTCAATCTTGCCGCCTCTTTAGCTGCCACCAAACGACGAGTTTTGATGGTTGATATGGATCCCCAGGGAAATGGAACTATGGGGTGCGGGATCGATAAATTGGAACTCAAAAAAAGCCTTTGTGATGTGCTACTAGAG
>JAQWRR010000014.1 GCA_029243585.1 Gammaproteobacteria bacterium | reverse complement strand
CGACAATTAAGCGTTCAGCAATAAAAGCAAGTACCAAGCCAAGCGCAATAATTATTGCCGCTTGCAACCAAATATAGGGCCCAATCCACTCAATCCAGGGAAGGCTTATATCTGCAAGTGTTTCAATTTGATTTTCCAATTTTTTGGCCACATATATTTTTCAAGGGTATTTAGGCTTCACTGCAGGACGACCCAAAAGCAAAACAACTATAACAGCGGTGGTGCCTCATCATAATACGTTTTTTCATACTTTCTTTTAGGTTATGACCAAGGTCATAGGATTTATCATCATCTACAAGGGTGCAAGCGTAGACACGCATCTTATTGTTTATTTTTACTATCATTTTCGAGAATGAGCACATGAAAGCATCCCTTGTATCTTTCGTATGGTAGGTAGTCATGCAGTTTTCAGTAATAAAAGGGACAATAGGCCTTGATCCGGGCGTAGCAAAATCAGGAAAAGAAACAATATTTATTTTTTTGGATAACTTCTGTGATACGAATAAATTTCTATATTCCTTATCAATGGTCTCATTGTCCTCATATTTATCAGCTTGTCTGGCAACTGAAATTTTAAAACCCATTTTATTAAGGGCTTTAAGGCTATCCAAAGATTTTTGAAAACTCCCGTTACCGCGAGCAGCGTCATGACGCGATTCATCTGAAAAATCAATGCTTATTCGAAATGAGATCGGATGCGGTTGGTTTATAAGGCTTTTAAGTTGATGAATTCTTTTTAGTAATGGGTCTGTACCATTTGTTAAGACCAAACAAGGGTTTAAATTAGAGGCATATTGAAGGATGCGAATAAAATCCTTCACAATAAAAGGTTCGCCACCCGTGAATGAGAATTGACGAACCCCCAGTGATACAGCCTCTTCCATGAAAGGTTGGACATCTTCAAGGGTAATGCGATTTAATCGATTATCGCCAGGCTTTGACCCTTCTAAGCAGAAAGGGCAGGCTAGATTGCATGCCGTTCCAGTATGAAACCAAAGTTCCTGTAATGAGTTTGGTTCTATGTAGCCTCTAGGCTCTCCACTAGGCATATCATTTAGCAAGTCTAATGTCGTGCTCATACATCAGTTTCCTGATTTTTATTAAGTTTTAGCCTGCTATCAATTTGATCGTATCGTAAGGCGAGTTGTTCGGCTGGCGCACCTAAAATATAGCGGATAGCTAAAGACCGATTTATCAGGCTCTGTTTAATCCAGCCTTTTTTTTGCCAACGTCGGGGTGACACACCAATGGCTGTTTTAAGAGATCTAAACCGTGATTTTTTTCTAAGTTTCCTTACTAAATCGACTTCTTCAAATAAAGACTGATGATAAAATCCTCCGCAATTAAAATAATTTTGACGTCGCATGAAAAGCCCTTGATCCCCATATGGTATGCCACCTAATCGAATGCGTAGATTCACTAGTTGTTCAAAAAATATCTTTTTCCAACTACGGGTGCCGGTAAATTTAAATTTGAAATGACCGCTATCACACTCTTCCGTACACGCTGTAGTTATATCACCGAGGCTTGAATAGTGAGGGGTGGAATCAGCATGTAGGAACCATAAAATTGGGGCCGTCGAGATTTTTGCTCCCATATCTAACTGTGCCCCTCGACAGGCATAGGCTGAAAAGTATGCGCAGCTGCTGTCTGTACAGAAATCATACAGTTCTGTGTCCTCTTCTCCCGAAATGATAATTATTTCTCTCGGTTGTTGTTCCCAACTACGAATATGATTAATTAAGGCAAAACACTCAGAAGTGTCATGAAATACTGGAATTATGATGGCAATGCCAGAAAAATTTTTCACTAGTAGTGGTTCATTTCAGCTGGTAAACCTGAACCATGTTTTTATTAAACGATTTGCTACGGGGGTTATTCGCGTTCGATTATAGGTGTCTGCAAGGCGTCTAACATACTCTCCGCGAGTTGGATATGGGATTGTTGCTTTTCCAATCTCTCTCAGTCCTAGACTGTTTGCCATTGCTATGCAGATTGGCGTAATTTGTTCGCCAGCGTCTCGGGCTAAAATCGTTGCGCCGAGTATCTTATCTCCCCCTTTATCGGTTAAAACCTCAACAAACCCCTTTTTGTCTCCTTCCGTTTGACTTCTGTCCAGATCCCTCAGTTCAACATGATAGATATCATAGGAAATATTTTGAGCCTGCAGTTCTTTGGAGGTTTTTCCTACACTAGAGACTTCAGGGTCTGTATATGTGCAGTGAGGAATAATAAGACCAGTCTTGGTTGCAGTTGGTGCAAATAATGCATTTTGCACAACAATACGTGCATGGGCATCAGCATTGTGCGTGTACTTAAGTAGAGAACATACATCCCCAGCTGCCAACACTTTGGGGTTCGTTGTCCTCAGCTTATTATCAACAGCAATTAGGCTATTTTTAAGTTTAACGCCTGCCGCCTCTAGGCATAAAGCCTCCGTATTTGCTTGACGTCCTGCAGCCACAAGAATCTTATCAACAGTTATTTTAGTTGGTCCGGCAACGACGGTTATCTTGGTATCAGTATGCCTAATTTCAGAAATCTGAGATTTAGTATGTAATTGCACGTTTTTTTCGATTAATGCCCTGGCAATCTCAGCGCTAGCTTTTTTATGTGCCATTGGCAAAATGGTATCTGCCATTTCAAATAGATTTATTTCAATGCCTAGGCAAGCTAGTGCTTGGGCTAATTCACAACCTACAGCCCCTGCTCCGAGAATAGCGAGTCGCTTTGGAGGATTAATCAAATCAAAAATGGATTCGTTTGTTAGGGGTTCCGATTCAATTAGTCCAGGGATGTTGGGTAGTATGGTACGTGAACCTGTCGCAATCACTGTGCGACGTGTTTTAAGTCTATTCTCACCAACCTGAACTGTTTGTCCATCAATAAATTCTCCCGATCCAAGGAACACATCAACGCCATGGTCAAGGTATCTATCAACTGAGTCATTTTTTGCAATGGACTCTCGGACACTTCTCAGCCATGTGAAGGCATCATCAAAGCTTGGAGAAGATGTTCTACGTGTAAATTCCAGTAAGGCTTTCGATGGAACACAGCCCACATTAAGGCAGTCACCACCCATTCCTTTTTGTTCAATAAGCGCTACTTTAGCCCCAAGTCCTGCAGCAGCTATTGCAGTAATTAAACCGGCGGGTCCAGCACCTATAACGACAAGGTGATACCGTGATTGAGGGGTTGGATTATTGTAGTTTCTTGGAAAAATTAATTGGCGCCAGCTACGATCATGATCGGCGCCCGGATATTCTAGGTTTGATAAATTAATTTTTGGTCTATCAATCATTCTGGATTACGTTCTATCTTTTTTATGAGTTCTCGATCGAAAGCTTTAGTTGCTAAACGCATGATTATGACCGCTAGGATAAGTGTTGAGATCAGACCAACAACTAATAATAATTTTTCCGCACTCTGCCCCTGTATGCCTTGGCTAGCAAGTTCTGTGACATTTTTTGTAGTAGAACCGATAGAGACATAAAGAGCGATAGCAGGCGTCATGCCAATCCAAGATGCGAAAAAATAATCTCTGAAACGAACAGCTGTCAGACCAAAAGCGAAGTTCAAAAGATTGAAGGGGAATAGTGGGGATAATCTAGTTAAAAGTACAATCAAGAATCCTTTGTGTCTTGTAGCTATCTCTAGCTTTTCAAATTTATGGAAACGCTTCATTCTATTTTTTGCCCAGTCACGAGCTAGGAATCGGCCTATGAGAAATGCACAAGATGCGCCTGATAGGCTACCTACTGAGACCACCGCAATACCAACAGGGATACCGAATAAAAACCCGGCTGTGAGGGTCAATATGGTTCCTGGAAAGACTAGGATAGTTGCTACCGTGTAAACTGCTATATAGGCAAACCATGCAAGTCTGCGATGAGAATTAGCCCATCCAGTTCCTATCAAGATCCATTCATAGATTGGAAGTAGTATTACTGCTATTAGTATCACCAAGACTAATCCCATCAAGAGAATTAGTTTAGTTCTGTTTTCCATTTCATTTCCAAATTCAGAGGTTCTTTTTACCTTGAATAATATCTATATGTTCGGTTACCCAATTAATCAGGTTTTTTCTGGTCACTCGTTTTGTGGATTCCAGGTCTGAAAGCGCAGCAAGCAGATCCTTTGTGCTATCAATATCAGAAAGGGCCTGTAAGTGACTGTATGTCCATCCTGATAACTTGCAGGTATTCACCAAATTATCTCGCAGTTGGTCTGTACTCCATTGGAGTTTGCGTAGATCAGGCCATGGACGCCGAGACCCCATTAGTACTACACCTCCATCAAGGGCTGGACCAAATATTGCATCATATTTGTCAAGTTGAGTAGCTGCATCTTTTATATAATCCAAGTTGAGCTCTGGACAGTCAGTACCAATGTATATGATTTTGCTAATTTTTTTTGACCGAAGAGCTTGATCTACTTGATTGATTCTTTCCCCTAAGTTACCCGTTTTTTGAGGAATAACTTGTACATCCTCTCCAAGGCGATCATTAAGCCATATATGGTCCGCGAAAGTCGCTGGTGAAAACCAACTTGGCCCCTGCCAATCTTTAATGTCCTGTAGTGCGCATTCCCACAAAAGACACGCTGCTGTACTTGCAAAATCACCAATTTCTTCTGCTAATCGCCTCTTGGAATTTTGTGGAGACTTAAATAACAGGACTAAATTTGTGTCTTTTGAGTAGTTGTTATTCATAAATAATTTAGTCTAAGTAATAGTAATTTGGTTTGTTATAGTGCTCTACCTCCATCCTTATGGAATAGGTATAACGCATGGTAAGACTAGTTGTCACTAATAGAGCGGGTAAGCAAGTAAAGGTGGAAGCCAGCTCAGGAATTTCGTTGATGGAGAATATCCGTGAATTGGATAGCAGTGTTGACGCTATTTGTGGGGGACTATGTGCTTGTGCTACCTGTCATGTGCTTATTGATCCTGCATGGGCTAATAGATTGCCACAGAGACAAGAAGAGGAAACCCTGCTGATTAGTGATTCGGCTAACTACATTGCAGAGCAGTCTCGACTGAGTTGTCAGATTCAGTTAACCAAAGACCTTGATGGACTAGAATTTACCATTGCCCCGGAAGAATTCTGATTTCTCGCAATTCTTGTTTGTTTCCAGACTAAACCTGAAAGTTAATATTGATGGCTTATATAAGCTTCTTCCCTACATAGAAGGTCTTGATTGATATTTGCATATAACTAAGGATAATAAATTTATAACAAATAAAAAATTAGACCGCATAAGGGGATAAATAAAGTGCTTAGACCTCAATTTAAAATTGTTACCCTTTTAGGTGCGTTGGGCCTTCTTAACGCATGCTTGCCTGGTGGCTCTGATACGGAACAGGACCCATTGGCGGTTCTTATTGAAGGTACTGGCACATACACACGACAGGTTTCTACTGAGTCGTTTGCCGCGCAAGATTTTTTTGATCAAGGACTTAGGCTTACCTGGGGCTATCATTTCCCAGAGTCGGTCGCCTCTTACCAAGAAGCTCTGAGACATGACTCCCAGCATCCGATGATCTATTGGGGGCTTGCTCTAGCATTGGGCCCTGTTCCCAATAGTCGGGCTGTAGGTCTACCGGATGATCCCCAGGGTGAAGCAAAACAAGCTATTGATAGGGCAATGGAGTTGGTTAATAACGGTACTGAGATAGAACAGGCGTTTGTTCGAGCACTGTATGTTCGTTTTGATAGTGAAGCTTATCCTGATCGTGATGAGCGTGATCAGGCCTATTTGAATGCGGCCAGAAATTTATTTGAACTGTACCCAGAAGACCCTGATGCAGGGACGCTCTTGGGTGATGCATACATGATTACTAGACCCCGGCGTGATTACTGGGATGAGGACGGTGGGCCTCGTCCGGGCACGGCGGAAGCAGCCGCAGCGCTGGAACAAGTAATGGAATTACGTCCTGACCATCCGGGCGCTAATCATCTCTATATACATCTACTTGAGTCTTCTGTCATGCCGGAGCAAGCGCTAGCCGCCGCTGATAGGCTAGCCCCTCTTATGCCCGGGGTAGGGCATGTTGTACATATGCCAGGACATATCTATATGCAGGTAGGTCAACACGATAAGAACGTTGAGCATAACTTACGTTCTGCTCAGGTAGATGGTGAATTTTTGGATCTTTGGGGGGAAACTCCTTTTCCTACGACGAGCACCTATCAACTATCAGCACAGAACCATCGTCGACATTCTTATGATTTCGTCCGTTATTCTGCCACTGTTCAGGGCAACTACGATTTAGCTATTCAAGCGGCGACAGATGCACGGAACCATGAGACGGACCTACGAAGAGAGCGTGGGCAAGCTGATAAAACTATTGCATCCCCTTGGATAGTCCACAAAATATTTGGTGGTTGGGATGCACTTCTTGCAGAAGAGCGAGTTGGAGAGGGAGGGCACTACCTGGATGGCATGTGGTACTACACTCAAGGTAGTGCACATGTAGCACTTGGTGAGTTTGAGCTTGCACGCGAAAACTTAACTCAGTTAAGGGCTATAGCCAGTGACCCCATATCAGAAACAATTAGACGTAATGCAACTCCAGTCTCTGTGCTTATGGCAATAGCTTCAGCTGGACTAGATGGTGAAATTAGACAGGCCGAGGGAGATGTGGAGGGGGCGATTGCCGTCTTTGCAGCGAGCGTTGCCATTGAGGATACCCTTGGGTATACCGAACCACCTGATTGGCCTCAGTCAATGCGGCACTACCTCGGTGCAGCGCTCCTCGAGGCCGGTAGAGCCAGAGATGCTGAACGAATTTATCGTCAGGATTTAGACGATGCCCCAAATGATGGTTGGGCACTATTTGGTTTGTGGCAAAGTTTGGATGTGCAGGGTAGGGCAGAAGAAGCAGCTCAAGTTAATACAGCATTTAGTTCAGCATGGCAGGATGCTGATGTGCAGCTAATACGTTCTCGTTTCTAAGTATTTGCCGTCAATCTGTTTTATGGCTAATCAATAGATGCCTTTATGGCATCAGATGCACGTTTGGCTTTATCTATAGCGTTCTCTATAGAGTCGCCCCGGGCTAGAGCTACACCCATACGCCGGCGTCCCTTTACCTCCGGTTTTCCAAACAGGCGCAGTTGAGTGTCAGGTTCAATCAATGCTGTTTCAACGTTATCAAAACGAACCTGGTCTGATTCCCCTTCTACCAGTACTACGCTTGAAGCAGATGGCCCATGAATGCGGAGGTTTGGGATTGGTAATCCGAGTATGGCTCTTGCATGAATAGCAAACTGTGAAAGATCCTGAGAAATCATTGTCACCATTCCAGTGTCATGAGGTCGTGGAGAAACCTCGCTGAAAATCACCTCATCGTTACAAATAAAAAGTTCTACTCCAAAGATTCCCCATCCGCCAAGTGCCTCAGTTACTTTTTCTGCTACTTCACACGCCCTTTGTTTTGCTGATGCACTCATTGGTTGAGGCTGCCAAGATTGACGATAGTCCCCGTCCACCTGCACATGCCCTATAGGATCAAGAAATGAAACACCGCCTGCATGCCGCACCGTCAGCTGTGTTATTTCATAGTCAAAATCAACAAAGCCCTCTACGATGACTTTACCTGCGCCCGCACGACCTCCTTCCTGAGCATAATTCCAAGCATGATCTATATCGTCTTTTTGTTTAATTGTGCTCTGCCCTTTGCCGGAAGAGCTCATTATTGGTTTGACGATGCAAGGGAGTCCGATATGTTGAACTGCCTCATTAAACTCTTTGCGTGTAGTTGCAAATTTATATGGAGAGGTTGGAATGCCCAGATCCTCTGCAGCT
>JAQWRR010000003.1 GCA_029243585.1 Gammaproteobacteria bacterium | reverse complement strand
TAAACCTTGGAAAGGAAATTGGGTTTGGACCAATGCGTGGGCCTTGGGCACCCCCCTGCCCCTCATTGGCATGGCACTGATAGCAACCTTTACTTCGATAAACTTGTTCGCCGATATCAACGCGTCCGGCAAGAGATTGCTGTTGCACCTCTGGGGTTACAAAATCATATATCTCCTGAATCATTGTGTCGGGTAACGTATCGGGCGGATACATCAGCATACTTCCCGTTGGTTGCCGAATGTAAGAAATAAACTCATCCACAGAGAGAGCTCCAGCTGCCACACTGGGACCTAGCACCGTCCCCTCTCCCTGAATTCCATGACAAGCACCGCAACCAAAAACCAAGAAATGATCCTGCCCATTGTTACCTTGGGCAAAAAGCTTAGAAATACTAAGACCAAAAACTAGTCCAGCGGTAAGCATGATTAAACATATACGTTTCATGACCATCCTTATCTTACTTGAGTAATAACATCCACAAGTGCTGGCTCTCCTCGCTTTACCACGGCAATTGCCCGTTCTAGAGCAGGGCCAAGATCCACTGGATTATCGATAGGACCCTCCGTATATACACCAAGCCCTCTGACCATTTGAGCATAATCAATATTGGGGTCCACTAATTCATTACCAATATTTGCGCGGTCAACTCCTCGATTTCGTGCATTACACATCCTTTGAACATGCATCATCTCCATATGATATGCACGGTTATTATTCATTACACTCAAAAGTGGAATACGATGATGTGCTGCTGTCCATAGGACACCAGGTGCATACATTAGGTCGCCATCTGTTTGAATTGAGACCGAAAATCGGCCGTGTCGACGATTAGCAAGTGCACCTCCTACCGATGCCGGAGCCCCATAACCAATTCCACCACCACCAGCATGGCCTAGCCACTGATAAGGCTTATCAAAATCCCAAAGTCTTCTTGGCCAACCTCCGCCATCACTGTAATAACTTGATACCAAGGACCAATCCTCATTCTTGATTTTTTCCCAGATCTCCGAACATAGGCGTGCTGTACTAATCGGACTAGCGTTCCATGCATAACTCGCTGCAATACGCGTATTTTCTTCTGTTAATCGACTCGCTTCTGCTAACTTCTCGCCACGTGCTTCAAATACCCGGCGCCTTGGACGCGTACTTAACCGCTTCACTGCTTCTATAAGCGCTGGTAACGTGGCCTCTGCATCGGCAGCAATAGCTAAATCCACCTCCTGCATACGACGAAAGTCTTGATAGTTTGATCGTATATATAGGTCTCCAGTAGTAATTGAAATAAGCTTTGCATCGGGTTTTGCAACACGAGAAACAGAACGATGAAGCTGATCGCGCAGTGAATTAACAGTAGACCAAAAATCCATCACTTCTAAACCGAGTATTACATCAGCCTGAGAGATGATTTCTCGGTTAATTGGAGGAGCACCATTGCCAGCTCGATGGGTTTGGTTCAAAGGATGACGTGTCGGAAAATTCAACCGACTTCCCCCATCAATGACAGCGGCCTGTAATGTTTCTGCAAGCTCTATCAATAGAAACATGCCTTCAGGAGTGCGAGCAGCACGATCTGCTACTAAAACAGGAAATTCCGCATTTACAAGCATCTGAGCTGCCTCTTCAACTGCTCCAGAATCACCTTGGGGCGGAGTAGGAATAGTTAACTTAGGTGTATGCAAACCCGAATCAATAGGTATTGGCGCCTCTTGCAAATGCCCATCAACTACCAGTACAACCGGTGCCATTGGTGGTGTCATGGATACTTTGTATGCGCGTACAGCCGATTCGGCAAAATGTTCCAAGGACCAAGGGGTATCATCCCATTTAACATAATCACGAACCATATCGGCCGCATCCTGTACACCGTGATACCACTCTGCAGCTCGACGTAGCGCAGCATCATTATGGTTACCTAAAATCAAGTAAACAGGAACGCGGTCACACCAAGCGTTGTATATCGCCATGGCAGCATGCTGTAAGCCCACGGTCCCATGGGCCATAACAGCTAGCGGCTTGCCTTCTGCCTTAAAGTAACCATGAGCCATTGCAACCGAAGATTCCTCATGACAGCACGTGATTAGTTCGGGGTGCTCATTACCACCATAATTAATTATAGATTCATGTAGACCGCGAAAACTTGACCCTGGGTTTGCACAAATATAGTCAAACTCTAGCGACTGGAAAACGTCGACCATAAAATCTGATCCACTGCGCTCATCTGCTGACATAACCTGTGCATGTGCCGGTGGAGCGGCCTCGTCTTCAGCAGTCATAACAGGGGCTACCGGTCGAGAAGCAGTTTCCTCAGTGATTTCTTGGCTTTGACTTTTATCTGATGCTGAAGATCCAATTATTGCAGCTGCACCAGCAAGGGTTCCATGCTGCAAGAATCGTCGTCGCTCAATTGAGGGTTCTTCTGGATCTCTAGATTTCGTCATAATTTGGCGCCTCCACTTCTCTGTTGAAACACCCCAGAGAAATCATAACTAACATAGTTTATTTTCTTTGATTCTATCAATCTAATGTGACCAAACCATCGATCCAATAAAACCAAAAATTTGTATATTTTTAGCTATTCTAGAATAGTAGAGTCTAGTACGACTACCCAAAACAACTAAAAGACAGGGTAGAATCTATTCTAGAAATAATAATTTTAACTCTTGAGGGTCATCATGTTACGAGTAGCTTTATTTATTTTTGCAACAACCCTGCCACTACTAACAAACAGCCATCATAGTAGTGCTGGTCTTTTTGATCACGACAATATGGTCGAAATTGAGGGAATAATCACCGGGGTACGATGGAGAAACCCTCACCCGGAGTATACAGCTGAAGTAGCAGACGATAATGGTGACACTGTAGAGTGGCGCATTGAAACTGGCTCTGTAAGTACACTCAGACTGCGTGGTGTAACCAGAGATTTCATTCAAGTCGGCGATAGGGTAAGACTGGCAGGAGCCTCCTCATTACGTGGTTTACCCGAAATGTTTGCTGAAAATATGTTACTGGATGACGGACGGGAAGTGCTGCTAAGAGCTGTTTCCAAACCATTCTGGCCGGCTGGAGTCACCGGTAACCTTTACCAACGGGAAACTGATGAGGAACAAGCCTCACAAGGACGTCAAGGTGCTGATGGTATGTTCCGAGCGTGGACCCCAATCTTTGACGATCCGGAGGGTTATCCTCTTCTAAGCGCAGGCGATTACCCGTTGACCGCACAAGCCAATTCCCTTAAATCCCAGTGGAACCCAAACAACAGCCCCTACAATGGATGCAACCCAAAACCTATGCCCTATATCATGGGATCAGCCTATCCCATAGCAATTGAACCAATAGAAGAAAATATTCTGATTAAAATCGAGGAGTTCGACCTGGAACGCCTTATACACATGGATAACTTACCCCCACCCAATCCAAACACTTATTCCCATCTTGGGTACTCAAATGGTCGTTGGGACGGAGACGACTTAGTTATAGAAACCGAAAAGATTCAAGCTGGTCACCTTTATGGGGATGGGACTCCAACAAGCAGGGCGGTTCATCTTCTAGAACGCTTTGAATTGAATGAAGAGCAGGGTCGACTTTACTACACGCTGTCTGTGACAGACCCAGAGTCATTCACTGAGGATCTAGAATTCAAACGTTATTGGGTATGGCAGCCTGATATTAAGGTTGAGGCATACGATTGCAACAATGAGCAATAATTTAATTCTAACTACATAGATTTTTTAGAATCCTAATATTTAGTGAAATACCTCAATGAATAGAGCTATTCAATACTTAACGATGCATCTACTAATGGGTCTAGCTCAATCATAGATAAAACACGTCGCAATCTCTTGGCATCCCTTACAGGGTTAGGTCTTTCTGCACCATTTATTTCAGGTAAACGGGATTGGTCTCAGGAACCCATTACTCTTCGTTACACTTCTCACACGCCAAGATCCCATGGCCTATACACAGAAGGCTTTGTTCCATTTGCTGAACTGGTAGAAAAAGAAACAGGAGGGCGACTGCGATTAGAGCCTTTTACAGACAAGATCCTCCATGGCCCGATAGATGGGTTTAAGGCAGCGGTTACTGGGATTACAGATTACACTCACTCATATATTACCTACCAACCAGGCAGTTTTAGGTTGCTCCACGCACCACAACTTCCCTTTATGTTCTCAAGCCCCCAGGTCGCTAGTCTGGTAGTGGAAGAGTTATACCCTAAACATTTCAAAGAAGAGTTTGAAAAGATGGGCGTATATTTTGCCCACTGCGATTGCACAAGCCCCTACAACATAATTTCTAAAACACCTATCCGAAGCCTGGAAGACTTAAATGGTATAAAGATACGTGCAACTGGCGGGCTTACCTCAGAAATACTTAGGGAACTAGGCGCGGTTCCTGTTGCAATTGCTGCAGCAGAGACTTACCCCGCATTTCAGCGAGGAGTTATAGATGCTGTGTCGCTTTCTGCATCAGATATTGTCGCTTATAGACTTCAAGAAATTGGCCTTTATTACACGCGGGTCGATATAAATATTCTTGTATTGCACTACTGCCTCAACCAACGCAGTTTTGACGCTTTACCGCAAGATTTGAGAATAGCGTTATACCAATTACTGCGCATAAGAAGTCAACTTACGGTACAGAACTTCTATAGTGGTTCTGGGTATGAACATGCATTTGAGACGCTCCGAGAATCAGGAGTGGAAATTTTCGAGCTTGAAGAAGATGAGCTTAATCGCTGGAGAGAGAAAGTAGCCCCACTAAAAGAACGCTACATCGCTCAACAGGAAGCGGCCGGTTTATCAGCGCGGGCTGCTGTTAACGACCTTGAATCATTAGCTGCAGAATATGCCTCTCTATCAAATAGTCAGATTAACGATCGCATCATGAATTCCCCAACTCAGGGAATCATTGATCTATGATTAGCTATTCCCTTGATCGCTGGTCCAAGAAAACATCTCGATGGCTTTATAACTTTGGTGTCTACGGTTCGCTACCCGCACTATTCTTGCTTGTCACTTTGGAGGTTATATTAAGGTATGTATTTAATGCTCCACTGCAGTGGAGCCGAGATGCGAATGGCCTATTATTGCTAATGACTCTTTTCTCAGCGTTACCACATGCATGGGATCGTGGATTTCATATTCGAATGGAAGTCATTTACACACGACTTTCACCTGAATGGCAAAGCCTAGCAAATGTCTTATCTGCTTTAGCTAGCTTAGTTTTTTTCTTTCTATTAACTATTCAAGCTTTCCTTTTTTCTCATTACATGTTTTTAACTACTGAGACGGGCGAAGATTTAAACGTGCAATTGTGGCCTTTTATGGTGTTTATCGGTCTGTGTGGAATTGTTTTTTCCATGCGAATCCTAATAAGCCCCTTTGCAGATTCAACTGATGAACTAGACGATTCCAGCCCATGGATTTAATTCTAATAGGCATTCTGGGCGTTGTTTTTTTGCTTGTGTTGCTAGCCTTTGGGGTACCCATTGCATTTGCAATGGCGTTTACTGGAGTGGTTGGTTTATGGGTTGTAGAGGGGCCATCCCCTACTATGGCACATGCTGCATTAATCCCATGGGAACATGGGCGTGACTTTATTTTTGTTGCTGTGCCTTTGTTCGTGCTGATGGGACAGCTTTTCTATCATGCAGGACTCGCGAGCGATCTATATGAGGGACTACGAAAATGGGTTGGTCGTGTGCCGGGAGGCATGGCGATATCTTCAGTTTTAGCCTGCGGGGGATTTGGAGCGGTAACCGGATCAAGTATCGCAACTGTGGCCACTATGGGCACAATTGTTATGCCTGAAATGAGACGCTTTAAGTATGACTCTCGTCTTGCCACCGGAGCATTAGCGGCATCCGGTACTCTCGGAATTCTCATCCCCCCAAGCCTGATCTTTATTTTTTATGGCGTCATGACAGAAACATCAATTGGCGCACTGTTTATTGCTGGAATCATCCCGGGTGTAATCACCGCGCTAATGTTTTCCTCTATTATCCTTATACGCTGCCTATTAAACCCTGCTCTTGGCCCGAAAGGACCTCCTGCAAGCTGGCGGGAGCGTATGACTGCGGTCGGTCGTTTGGGTCCGGTAACCGGGTTATTTTTTCTAATAATTGGTGGTATCTATGCAGGAATTTTTACTCCAACAGAAGCAGCAGGTGTGGGTTGTGCGGGCGTTTTAGTAGCCGCTTTACTACAAAGAAAGCTCAGCTTGAAAGCGATGAGAGACGCACTTAAAGGTACGACACTAATTAGCGCGATGATATTTGCCATTATTGTTGGTGGATATATGGTGGCAAGATTTCTTGCGGTAACGGGACTTACCAACGCATTAGTAGATATTATTATCGCAGCAGAATTTGGGCGCGTCGGTTTTCTGATTTTATTGATATTGCTCTACTTTGTTTTAGGCGCCATGTTGGATGTATTTGGCATGCTAGTCCTAACAATTCCTTTCATCCTTCCAGTTGTTAATGAGCTTGGTATTGATCCCGTTTGGTTCGGTGTTTTTGTTGTAATCATGGCTGAATTAGCACTAATCACTCCACCTATCGGGGCAAATGTCTTTGTGATGCGCAGGGTCGCACCAGACGTTCCAATGGAAGAGATATTTAGAGGGGTTTTTCCATTTGTCATTGGTGAACTAGTAGTTCTAACGCTTCTTATTATGTTCCCAGATCTAGCTCTATGGCTTGTCTATCGTATGGGATAATAAACCGTTAGCATCTAGCTAGCGTGGAAGGAACAACCTCTGTCCTGATTAACTCCAACGAGCATTCTTATTCCCTGAAATTCTTGAGAATTGTCTTAGTTCTGTGTTGGCTCATTGGTCAAGGCATAGACATTATGCATCAGGAAGTGCGCACTCAAAAGGTTTGATTTCCTCTCCAGGCTGCCAAAACCAAACTCCGGTTAAGGTCGCAGGTTCTGTAAAAGTAGCAGTATCAGTCAAGATAACTCCGTAGCTCAACTCATTTTCATTATCACTGAGAGTGAATCGCTCAATAATTTCTATATTCTCGCTCTGAGGTGTTCCGATATCGTCAAAAAAAGGCTCATTAATTCTAGTAGTGGTTACAACAAGCACGTTATCTTCCCAACGCCCTACAGAATAACCATAGGACGTGGCTGGCTGATCCTCCGCTGAAGCAGCTGATGCCATATGAATCGTTCGAACACCATCCCATTCCTCAAGTCGTAAAAGAATATTTTCTCCGTCTTGGGCAAACTCAATGGGGTAAGGGTTATTCATCATGGCTGGCATTCCAGGTGGAATACATTGTAGTGCGGGATCATCCCCAAGTGGATCAAAATCCTGTCTGGCTTCCATCGCAGCAGCCGTGAATGGCAAATTAGATGTTAGGCCTGTACCAGTTCGACTCCAAACACGATAAATACTCCTAGCCTCAAGTGACCCTCGCTCCTGTGCCACTTCAGAAATCGGAGCTAGTTGGATTTCCCTCCCAATCCGGGCCGCCCGCTGGGGCCATAGAGGCACTTCGATTCCACTCGACAATATCATTGTATAAGCGGCCATAGTATTCAGTCCGCGCCTGGATATGGCACCAAAAAGTGAAACATGATCACCAATGGAAACTATATCGCGACCTATTCCTATTCTCTGCAGTGAATTGGTAGATCCAGATTCAGCTTCCCAAGTCTCGGTATTACCATTTTCAAGGGTTCTTTCAACGGTTAATACAATATGAGGGTTTCTCCAGAATATATCTATAACCTCGCCTTCTATAGACATAAGGTTTTCTGTGTCATAGGCAACCGTAACCGCATGGTGAGCAAATACCCTACCAGAGACGGAGAAAACTAGGGCTAACGCAACGAAATAAAATATTAACCTGGCCGGTCTTAAAAACATAAAGCCCTCCTAATAGATTAGGTGCCTTTTAAGCTTATCCGAAACCTAGGACTGTGGCACAGCGGCAGTAACATCAAACATAATCTTTGCCCCAGCCTCTGGAAGTTCATCAACGCCTAAAGTTGTACTGCATGGATTCCAGTCACCAAGGTACTCTGCTCTGACAGAGTTAGAGGGTGTTTCGGTATAGAATCTTACAATCTTGATAACCTCACGCCATGTGATTCCTGCTTCATCCAATACTCCTTGAATATTGTCTAAAGCCAATCGTGCTTGCTGATCGGGATCTTCGGGGAATTCGAAGGAATCCTCAGGAGCCAGGTCCAAAGGGCGAGCAGTGACACCAGAAAGAAATAAAAGGTCCATATCAGAGCTGATGCGTAGACCAGCAGCAAAACTCGTCTTAAGCACATTTCTTGTGTTGACTACTTGTATTGGCATAATAGTTATCCTTAATGTTGTTTTAGTAGTTCACGCTTCTCGTGGAATGACAGCAATAAGCTCCATTTCTAAACGGGTAGGAACAGAACTGAGATTTCTAATTTTCATGGCAGTCATCGCAGGCCACCAATCCCAAAAATCAAAATACTCAGCCATAACCTCTTCAATAGCATTAGATTCTGAAAGGTCAGTTTGAAAGCGATTAATCTTTACGACATCTCTCCAGGTCACTGATTGATCATCTAAAATTTCTTTGAAATTACGCATACACATGTGTGTCTGTCCTCGAATATCTTCAGGCACTGTCATTTCATAGGGAACATGAGGATGTAAATGGTAAAGGTCTAGGGCCGTTGTACCTGAAAGAAAAAACAAATCCATCTCAGCATCCGCACGTACATACGTTCCACGAGGCACCTGAGCCGACCTATTTCCTTGAGCATTGATTGATAATGGAAATGAGAAAAGACTCGCGCCAGCTGCCGCCGTTAAACCGGCAGATGACGTGACTAGAAAATCCCGTCTATTAAGTAAATCCTGCATAATTTTTCTCCGTTTTTTCTAGTTTGTTGCAAAATTCTCAACAACATCAATCATTATTCGCACGCCTTGGTTAAAGGCGTTGATCCCGATACGCTCATTATTTCCATGTACACCAGCAGCTTGTTCTGCAGTGCGAATTACAGGAATGAACCCATAACTTGCAATATCGATATCACGAAAGAAATGGCTGTCTGTAAATCCTCCCAATACTGATGGAGCCACACCAGCATTTGGATAATTTTCCTGAATTTTTTGAACTAACAAACTGTAAAGCGGGGTATCAGAACTCGTTGATGCAGCGCTGAATAACATAATCTGCTCTACCTCGATTTGATCATCATTTACACGCTGACGTATTCCTTCAAGAAACTCATCGGAATCTTGATCAGGAAGAATACGACAATCTAGCTCTGCAACTGCCGTTGGAGGTACAACATTAATTTTCTGACTCCCTGTAAGCATTGTTATAGAACAGGTATTTCGAATCAAAGAGTGTAGCGTAGGTTGCTCCGCCTGAAACTCCGCTAAAAATTCTGGATCCAGAATAGACTCATCAATGTTTCTTAGCGGTTCCTGCCACTTAGTGTCTACATAGTCCGAAATGCCATGAAACATTTCCCGAACAGGACCGAGCACCCGAGGTTCGAAAGGTGTCTCATGAATTCGTTGTAAAGCAGCTATCAGACGAGTCGTTGCGTAATTTGGTAGGGGCCGGGAACCATGCCCGGGTTGGCCCGTAGCTATTAACCTCAGCCAAGAAGGACGTTTCTGGGCAACCTCGATCTGAAACCACGTATGTCCGTCATGGGTTTCAGTACCTCGACCACCTTCATTCAAGACAAAACCAACATTCTCAAATACATCAAGTCGGTTCTCCACCATCCAACCGGCACCAAAAAATCCGCCAGCTTCTTCATCTGCAGTTGCCATAAAAATGACATCACGATTCAACGATACTCCACTTTCATAAAGCGCCAAAAATGCTTCAAGATGCATTATTCCAAGAGACTTAGTATCCAATGTTCCTCGCCCAAATAACTCCCCATCTATCTCAATAGCTTGTAAGGGGTCTGTGTCCCACATCTCTGGAGTTGCCGGTACAACATCAATATGGTGCAACAAAACTACGCCTGGCTCATCCCCGCCCTCCAGTCGAGCCCAAATATTGCCACGTCCCGGTGCCGATTCAGCCGTCTCATAAGGAATACCAATTTCATCAAAAATAGCCGCAAAAAACTCCACACCTCGAGTCTCATTGCCTGGAGGGTTGGTTGTATCAATCTCAACGTAGGCTTCAAGTCGCTCAAGCGGTGTTGTTTGAGCATACAGCGGATTTATGAGGATAACGGATAAAAAAATACAGATAGCTTGAATATGCATAGGCATCAGTTTTCTCCTTATTTAGAGACAATTCTACTGTTGTTGGCAGTAAAAAGGAGCTCTCAACCGATTTTGCCTATAACTCAAGTCGTCAACCTAGGTTTGGCAGTACTAATCAGTACTTAGTCTTAAATGACTTTACAAAAAAGACATTTAAAATATACTGTATATAAATACAGTATTATCTCTATGAAAGTAAACTATATCGGAAAAATATCTGAGGAAAATTTACCGGCAATATTTATGCCCTATTTTCTTGAACCAGTCCATGCGGGATTCCCCAGCCCAGCTAGTGACTATATTGAAAGCCCTATCGATCTTAATAAACATCTTATTAAAAACGGAGCAGCAACTTTTTTAGTAAGAGCTCAAGGTCAGTCTATGATTGGTTCTGGAATAACAGATCAAGCAGTCCTTATCGTCGATCGCAGTATTAAGCCAACTCATAACAGTATCGTGGTTGCTTCTATAGACGGAGAGTTTGTATGTAAGAGGCTAAAACTAAAACCAAAAATGTGCTTAGTGCCAGATAACCCCGACTACCCTCCTATCTTTATTAACCATGGCCAAGACTTAGAAATAGTAGGTACAGTCACTGCTGCTATTAATAAATTTTAATGGCACTAGCGCTGGTAGATTGTGAAAGCTTTTACGCGTCCTGCGAAAGGATTTTTCGTCCTGATCTAAAAAACACACCTATAGTTGTTCTTTCCAATAATGATGGATGTGTTATTGCCAGAAGCACCGAAGCAAAAAAAATG
>JAQWRR010000101.1 GCA_029243585.1 Gammaproteobacteria bacterium | reverse complement strand
TTATCAACGCATATGATCGCGTGAGATTCTGGTACATATTCCTTCAAAAAAATATCGCTAGTTCCAAATTTTAAATAATAAGTTGAATTTAATTGAACTCTACTATGTTTTTGCCTATCAGAGTTATATTTCTAGCTTGACCTGTTTAGCAACCAACCGAATAATCATAGGTATAACAAGCTCGTCAAGGTGCCTCATGAAAATACTTCTTAAGCTAGTCTCATTTCTTTCACTTATATCTATGCTACCAGCAGCTGCCCAACAGGAAGAAACATACGATTACTGGCAGCCTAACAGGATTATGATCCAATATGGCCAGCAGGCCATGTTTATGTGTAACGGTCTTTTCACCTCTAATAGGACTCTTGAGCAAGTTTTTGAACAGGAATTGGCCTACCTTCCAAATCCTGTGGGTACTGCCAATGGTGGCGATTATTCTGTGGACTGGGAGCTCAAGGCAGTGTCCATTGGTAATGGAGAAGAAACTCCAATCATGCGAGCTGCATTCAGAAGAGGTGTTGGATGCGTCATCCTGGCGCCAGATCAAACCCTAGAGGACATAGGTACGCTCCCAGAAATTGCAATGCCACCGCTTTCTGATAATACAACAATCCTCCCATGGCCAGACGGTGATTTAGTTGAGCACCTTTTTGATTTGCCAGAAGGTGTAGATATCAATGCTCTAATAGCCGCTTCGGACTGGACATTCGATAGGGAATCAGAAGAACAAGTAACTCTAAGTCTTCTAGTGGTCCATAACGGGCAGATTCTTCATGAAAGATATGCGCGCGGCGTAGATTACAAAACTCGGACTCGTACCTGGTCTACCGCAAAGAGTATTGCTGGAACTCTCATGGGCATGCTGGTTGACCAAGGAAGGTTATCTTTAGACGATCCTCTTGAGTTTGAATGGCACCCCCAAGTTTCTTCCGGGCAACATGACCCTAGATCAGAAATCACACTAAGAAATGTACTTAACATGTCGAGTGGACTCTACCCTGTCGACAATAATGAGCTTGAATATGCTACAGGATCAGGACTTGCTTACTGGGCAGGCGCTAGTTCAATCCAAGGACTGAGAAATGCGGGTCTCATCCGCGAACCCGGTACATATTGGGATTATGAAAACTACGATACCCTACGGGGCGTCTATGCCATGAAGCTAGCAGTGGGTGAAGAAGCGTATCTGGAATTCCCCCGAAAGGCGCTACTAGATAAAATTGGAATGCGTAATACGCTATTAGGCGTCGATAGATTTGGCGATTTTATTCTTAGTAGCCAAGTTTACTCAAACGCACGTGATCTCGGTCGATTTGGACTGCTTTACCTGCAAGGTGGAGTGTGGAATGGTGAGAGATTAATATCTGAGGATTGGATCGACTTCATTCGCACACCAGCCCCTTCTTCAGCAGGAAGAAATCGTGCTAATGACGGAGGCTCTGGATTTGGAAACTTCTATGGTGCTCAATGGTGGTTAGTGCCTGATGACCGTACCGATGTGCCAAAAAATGCTTACTCTACTTCAGGAAATCGTGGTCAATATACAATCGTTGTTCCTTCTCATAATCTCGTGATTGTTAGGCGTGGTCTAGATTATGGAAACCAAGGATTTAACCGCTGGGATTTATTACGAGAAATATTAAAAGCATTCCCTGAAAACTAATCTTAGGAGTTGGAGTGAGTAAGGAGTGGCGCGAAAACGGGAGAAACTGCTATAAATATTACATGCAGATTCCAACGAGATGGATGGACAATGACGTCTATCTCCATGTCAACAATGTAAATTATTACTCATTTTTTGACACTGTTATCGGACTTTATCTGATTAATAAGTCAGGATTAAATATTACAGAAGATCCGGTCATAGGTTTTTGCGTAGAAAGCTCATGTAGTTACTTCAAGCCTCTGCAATTCCCAGAAGTGGTGGATGCAGGATTACGAGTTACACACCTGGGTCACTCTAGTGCGCGCTATGAGATTGGCTTGTTTCGAGAGAAAGAAGAATCGTTGTCTGCTGCTGGATACTTTGTACATACCTTCGTATCAAGAGCAACACATAAGCCACATAAAATCCCTGACAAGATCAGGGTAGCACTAGAAAAAATTTCTTCTTAGTTAACAACGAACTTAGCCCAACGTATTGGAGACCCTAAGTATTAAGAACACCGCTAAAAATTAATACTTACTAAAGTCCATATTAAGGACGAACGGGCTCAAATTTCTGAATTCTCTTAGCATGTTCAACTTCCCCTGTATAAATGTTACCTATCGAATCTATACCTATTGCGTTTATCCAATGAAGTTGGCCAGCATACCGACCGTTGCCACCAAAAGATCCAAGCGTTTCCCCACTCTGGCGATCTACAATCCAAACCCTATTGTTAGTCCCATCTGCCATGTAAAGATACCTCTGATCAGGATCTTTAGAGATGACTAACTTGTACATGGAGCCACACGGAGGAAGAGACTTTCTTACACCCACACCACCACACTGTTCCAACCCTAATCTCTGTCCAGGCGTCCCCTCTGCTACATAAATGTCTCTAACCCATGTCCCATTCTTCTCAAACACCTGAATTCTATTCTGACCACGTTCTCCAACGTAAACTAAACCATCACTAGAGATCTCCAAAAAATGCATATCAGGAACAAAATTAACCTCTTCTGGTGGGCGTTCTCCCTCCCATTCATATCCTTCAATAGGATTATTAGAAATTTCACTTAAAGTCATACCGTGTCCACCCCAGCCACGTTTGTAATCACCCGTATCCATGTCATAAACCAGCACCCGCTTCCAGTTAATGATATAAATCTCTCGGGCATCCTGGTCGAGTTGGAAGCGACCTTTATTTGACAGAACATCCGTCTGTGTATTGTCCTCTTCTAACTCCACACCTTCTGGCGGACGATGATCAAAATCCCAGACTAGCTCGCCATTCCTCGTAAACTTAAGAATGCTGTCTTGGGGCCTTGTACCACCTATCCAAACAAAACCATCTCTGTCAGCTATAACAGTCTGCAACGCTGTTGGCCATTTAGGGTGGAATCCTGGGCCTCCCCAGGCATTGAGCACATTACCTTCCTGATCCATCTCAATAACCTCGGGGCTTCGCACACAACAATCTATTCGAGGTGGCTCATCACCACCACCAATTTCATCGCCCTCAACGCCATTCCCACGATTTAAAAACCAGATATGATCCATGTGATCTACATAGATACCCGTGACCTGCTGCATACTCCATCGGTTTGGTAACGGCCCCGGCCAAAAGGGGTCTACCCTAAATAAGGGTGCACCATTTTCATCTATGGCCTGCTCACTCTGAGCACTTACAAAGTCAGAAGCACTTAAAATACATACAACAACAATTGACAAAAAAAGCAGATCAATTCGTAACCACCTTATTTTTGTGCTCATGAGGCATCCCCTCGTCTTTTGTTACCTAACTGCCATTAAAAAATCTTTAATACCCTTTTCATTGAGTTCATCTTTAGCAATCAATTTTCGCAAACACCGCCCGGACAACGGTTATTTTCCTGACATACATATTCCACAATTCCAGCTGCATCCCATTCAGGTTTAGATTGAATCTCAAATTCTTGTGACCAGGGTCTTGTGAAGATTTTAGGGTCATCAATAGTTAATTCATAACTAATGGCACCAGCAGTTTTCCATTTAATACGTTCAATGGTTGTCAGTGCATCACTGTGCATACGGTACTCATTAGAATCTGTATAAAAATAATCATCAAGCACCCAGCGTTTGAAATTCGTTGTCTCAATAACGAGAGTATCGCCCTCCCAGTGTCCTACTGGGTCACCATAAAAAGATGGCTCTATATAGTCCCGATGATCCCGACCATCCAAAGGAATAATACGTGTCATAGCCTGAAATTCATGAATCATGATCAGGTAATCCTCCGATTGTTGCCAACGCATTGCATAAGCAGAGAGGATTCCTGAAGGAAACCCTGACGGCATACAAAAGTTGCGTGGCTCATCATGGCGTGGATCCCCAGTACGTGGTTCCAGAAAATCTTCTCCGCCCTCAAGTAATGGTGGAAAATACTTTCGATCAAAGATCGTGGCAGAGCTTCCACCGTCTTCGTCATGGTCAAGCTGCAAAGGCCATTGATAGATGCCACTAAAGTCAGGTTTACCGGCCGCATCTCGAACAACATCCATAGTCTCTTGAGCGACAACATTGAAAATTAAGAATGGGCTAACGATTAAGCCAATTAACATAAACTTTCTATATAGCGAATACATGACTTTCATATTTAACACCCTAGTACTACCTTGCAAATACATTACTACCGTCAGACCGTGTAACTTGACGCCCAGCCGCATTATTTGAACCATCCCTTGCTCGGAATCCCTGTACTGTAATAGTCATTCCAATTTCAAGCACGCTTTTATACACACCCCTACGCATAAGCATATTTGGCGAACCACCTGAGATTGCCCATTTCTCAACCTCGCCTTGTTCATTCGACACATCAATGTAATACCAAATATGAGGACTCTGCCATTCAACTTCAGTGATGACACCATTCAGAGAAATCGGCGATTCACGATCATATTCTGCATTGATAGAATGGTGCGCGATAACAGATGTAGATGACAGAAACCAGAAAAAACCAAATAATATTAAATGTTTCATTCTTAAAACCTTTTACCTCTGCTAATAGAACAATTGCCGATAGTCTTTTACAACAGGGAAAACACAACCTCAATACTTTTTTATATTTTCCTGGTATCCAAGATATACGAATAAAAAACATATTAGAACAAACAAACATGCTGCACTAAGCGCCAAAGATGCATGAATCCCAATCACACCACCCACAATACCAATCGTAATGCCTGAAAAAGTTCTCATCCCCAACGCTGACATTGTAAAAAGACCAATAACTCGTCCACGAATTTCTTGTGGTGCTCTTAACTGAACAAGCGTCTGTGCCATTGCAAAAAATGAGAGTTCTAAAAAACCAACCGCGAACAAAAATATTAGTGCTAAAGGGTAACTGGTTAAAGCAGAAAAAACACCGAGAGCACAACACCAGAGCATTGCTAAAATTAAAGCGGTCTGAGGTCTGGCTTCTAACAATCCACGCGACTCAAGAGCTAAACCCGCAATCAATGCACCAAATGCATCAGCACTTAATAAAGCACCATAGGCTAATCCTGGATTGCCATACCCCAGATCGAAAGCAAATGCTGGCATCTGAGGCTGATAACCATTGCCAATAAAAAAAGCTGCTCCACCACCTAATAAGGTCATGGTAACTACTACACGGTTTTTAGCTATAGACCTTAGCGTAAAAAGAAGATCAGAAAACCCTTTAAACTCACGCTCACCTGAAGAAGAATTCTTTCTGAAACGTGGCCCATAAGGTGCTTTCCATAACCAAATTACTAGCGGAAGATAGATAAAGGCATTCACAAGAAGTCCATAAGCCGGACCTAACAACAACATCAAACCACTACCTATAGCGGGCCCCCCAAGTAACCCAAGGTAACGCCCAGTGGCGTTAAGACGAATTGCACTCTGAAGCTCTTCAGGACCCACTATGTCATGGACTAAAATCTGAGTTGCTGGTGCCCATAGAACTCCTGCCAAACCATGCAAACTTAATAAGACAACAGC
>JAQWRR010000095.1 GCA_029243585.1 Gammaproteobacteria bacterium | reverse complement strand
AGTATTGAATTTTAGACATGATGAACATATTTTATCGAAGATGGATTTCAATAATGCAATTTATTGTATATAAGTGAAATATATTATGAGAGTTGTTTTTTTGTTTTTATGGTATTAATTTAAGTTTAGACTCATGCTGTTATAAATTTTATCAAAATAAAATAGAATTCGTCGGTTAATGAATAAGAACTACAGGGGAACCAACATGAAGATGGTTAAGTATATTTCAGTAGGGATCGGTTTAGGAATGGTGGCTATGACGGGCTTTGCTCAACAGCCCATGAGCTTTTTTATCACTAGCGAAGGGTCAGGTGATGGAGGTAATTTAGGCGGATTAGCTGGAGCAGATGCACATTGCCAGCAATTGGCTGCTGCTGCTGGTCAAGATGATGCTACATGGCGGGCTTACCTTAGCCAAGCTCCCGGAAATGGAATGCCGGCCGTAAATGCGCGTGACCGTATTGGTAGTGGGCCGTGGTATAACGCAGCTGGTACCTATGTCGCTTGGGATGTTGATGGGCTCCATGAGGATCGCAACAATGTTCGTAAGGCTAATGCACTTGATGAGAATGGTAATGAGGTAGCTGGTGCCGGCGATTCTCCGAATCGGCATGATATTTTAACCGGTTCTGACAGCTCAGGCCGATTAATGTCAGGAAGTATGGTACCTGGCGCAGGTGGTGGTGCTACCACTACTTGTAGTAATTGGACAAGCGGAGATGCAGGCAACGCCATTGTTGGTCATCATGATAGATTGGGTGGACCAAGTGCTTCATGGAACTCTGTGCACAGCACTCGCAGCTGTTCACAGTCTGATCTGGAATCAACTGGTGGTGATGGCTTGTTCTATTGCTTCGCAGCTGATTAAGGCAGGGTTACTGATCCCTAAGTAAGATGCCTTCAGCAATGAGGGTATCTCGTTGGCCACCAGATGATGCACTATTGTGCTTCATCTGGGCGGCCTACGAGATTTGTAGCGTAGAATAAGTAGGTGTGAACCTTCATAAAATAAAGTTGCCCTCTCCTGGGGTGACCCTTTATAGCAGTTCTTTATTGGTTGTATTTGCATGGTTATTTTTCGACTTTGCTATAAGAGACCCTTCTACTATATTGTTCGCGCTAATAGCGCTTGGCTCAGATTTTTTAGTTAGAAATATTACAAGTGGAGCCTTTACTGATAGGTATTGGTTCGTTGTAGTAGCAGTACAGTGCTTTCTTGTTTTTTCTTTTTATTTCTTTCCTGCTATTTTTTTAAAATGGTTTGGAGCTAGACGCTTTCAGTCAAATGGCATTTCATTGCTAATATTTATATGGCTGGTCTTTTATCTGGCAGCTTTAGCATTTCTTTTTGATTTAAGAATAATTTTGCGGCTCTTATAGTTTTATTAGGTTTTATGAAATCTTAGATTTCGAACATATTCCTTTGTATCAACATAACTGATATGAGAGTCGTTAAAAGGTCCATCCTTTTTCTGGTGGTACAATGCTAGAGACGAAAAAGAATTATTCATGAAAAAAAAACACGTCAAAATTGCCAATATCGATTGTGGATCAGATCAGCTATTCCTTATTAGTGGCCCATGCGTAATAGAGGCAGAGGCCCTTATGATGCAGACGGCTGAGCGACTTAAAGGGATTTCTGAGGAGTTAAATATCCCTTTGATATTTAAATCATCTTTCTCTAAAGATAATCGTAGCTCTCTCGAGTACTACCAGGGCCCAGGATTAGACGAGGGTCTTAGAATACTTGAAACGATAAAAAAAGAATTCGATTTGCCTATCCTTACTGATATCCATTATCCAAACCAGGCAATGCCCGCTGCTGAGGTTGTAGATGTTATTCAAATCCCTGCGTATTTATGTATGCAGAGTGAGCTTGTTGTAGCTGCAGCTAAGACAGGTAGTGTAGTTAATCTAAAACATGGTCAGTTTATTGCTCCGGATAATATGTCTAAGCCCGTCAAAAAAATAGAGGATTCTGGTAGTGAAAAAATTATCCTAACGGAGCGTGGATATACTTTTGGTTATAACGATCTAGTGGTAGATCCTCGTAGCTTTCTTTTGCTGAACCAGATTGGTTACCCCGTAGTTTTTGATATTACGCATACTATTCGTAAATATGGAATTCCAAGTAAAGATCCAAGAGGCGGTACTCGAGAGTTTTTATCCGTCCTTTCTAGGGCTGGTGTAGCGGCTGGCGTTGATGGAATTTTTATCGAAGCTCATCCAAATCCACCTGAGGCATTATGTGATGCCGCAAGTCAGTACTACTTGGACCAATTATCAGAATTTGTTAAACCACTACTTGAAATACATAATTTAGTAAGAGCCCAAACGGTTTATTAGAAGGGTTATAAATGGATCTTTACCTAGACTCAGTTGATTTTAAAGAAATAGAACAGGCCCTAGAGTTTGGTTTCATTAAAGGGTTGACTACAACGCCTACATTCATGCATCGCCATGGGATAACTGATATTGATAAGGCCATTGTTAAGTTGTCTGGAATGGTTCCTGAGTTACAAGTGGAAGCATTAGGAGATTCTCCTGACTCTATAATCGCCGAAGCAAATAGAATATTAAGTTTGCCTTTAGAACGAGAGCCAGTTTTTAAAGTGCCTATTTCTAATGAAGGTTTAATTGCCTGCCAGAGTCTTACTAAGAAGGGACACCGAGTTAATGTTCATCTTATTTACACGCTTAATCAGGCGTATATGGCTATTGAGGCAGGTGCAGCATTTGTGTGCCCATTGGCAGGACGCCTACAAGACCAGGGACATGATGCAATAAAGCTCTATGAGCAGTGTGTAGAGGTTATTAGTAAACATAATTATCAGTCCAAGGTCATGTTTTCATCGGTCCGTTACCCGGAGCATGTGCGCCAAGCTTTGCTAGCAGGGGTTCATGTTTGTACAGCTCCATTCAGCGTAATAAATCGTCTTTGTGAGAACTCATTGACTGCTGTTGGCACATCCCAATTTTGGGAACATACCCAGTTAATGACACAGAGCGTCAGTGATGTAATGCGACCTGAGAATCCTGTATGCAAGATATCTGAGACCTTAACGTCTGCTATGGTAAAAATGACGGAGTCCAGATTAGGGGCAGTTACCTTGGTAAATTCACAAGGAGATGTCGCTGGTATATTTACGGACGGTGATTTACGACGGAGCCTTCAAGAGGACGGAGAAAAGATACTTACAAAAACACTCGATGAAATTGGTTTTTCAAGAAATCCAATTACTATCGATCAAGATGCCTCTCTTGAGCAAGCGGTTAATCTTTTTAAGGAGTCTCAGGTAGATAGTATCGTGGTAATGGCTGATAACCGGCCTTCTGGCCATTTAGACATTCAGGATCTGGTTAAGATTGGACTTCTTGGGCAAGAACATCTCTAAAATTGCAGACCGCTTTATTTCACGCGGTGGGAATTTTCATACCGACCCATCTGATTTAGTGGCTCGCCTAAAGAGTATCCGAGGACTTATTTTTGACTGGGACGGCGTCTTTAATAATGGTACTAAAGGTTCTGGATTAGCTAGTACGTATAGCGAGGCTGATTCAATGGGAACTAATATGCTGCGCTATGGTTTATGGTTATTTAATAAGTCGTTACCTATAACAGCAATAATTACAGGAGAGACAAACAGTTCAGCGCAATTTTTAGCCGAGCGCGAACATTTTCATGTTATCTATGAAGGGATAAGGAATAAGCGTGAGGTTGTTGATGAGCTATGTGGAGATCACGCTTTAGAGCATAAAAATTTGATTTGTGTATTTGATGATATCAATGATCTTAATATGGCGTCCGTTTGTGGAATAAGAATTATGGTTCGTCAAAGTTCTGCACCCTTGCTTGAAAAATTTGTAGTACAAGAGGGTTTGGTAGATTATGTGACAGCTGCAGAATCAGGTAGACAAGCGGTTCGCGAGGTTGCAGAACTCTTACTTGGTCTAATGGGGTCTTATGAAACAGTAGTGAGATCTCGTATAGCAATGGATAAGCAATACCAAGCATATTTTAAAGAGCGCCAAGGGATACTTACAGCACATCAAAATCGGAAAGACATGGGAAAAGAGTCACGCCTTTAGTCTATTTGTTCTGTTTAGCCTTTATTAATAATTTCCTGAGCAGCCTGCTTCCCTGACTCCATCGCGCCTTCCATACCTCGGTTAGCGATACTTAAGTGCTCACCACAAAAATGAATACCCCCATGAGGCATACGTAACGCTTTGCAAAAGCGGGTAACCTGTCCAGGCCGGAAATAAGCCCATCCACCCTTTGCATATGGATCTGCACCCCAGGATTTAAGTCCGAGAAATTCAAGTTGCCCTCGAGCAGATGGTCTGATCGCTTCTATTTCTTGAATTATCAGTTTGCCAGCTGCCTCTTCAGGTAATGTGTCTAAGTATCTTGCATGGGGGCCCATAGTCCAAGCTGTAAAGCTGGTTACCTCAGTAGGGTCATCTCCGTTTCGGGCTGCCGCAATCATCCCAGCAACACCGTCGGTAAACATACTTGGTTTGAGACCATCAGACTCCCAAAATTTTGATTTATGAGCCAAAAAAACCTGTGTGGTTGGTTGTGAAGGAATATCTTTAATTCCTTGGCTATGTAGCTCACCAAGCGGTGGGTTAATTACAACATCACGTAAGGCTGCTAACGGAATTGAACAGATGACATGGGGTGTTTTATAGATAGCGCCATCAGCACAGCGAATTTCTATGGATCTACCGTTATCCTCTATGCTTTTCACCACCTTACCTAAATGTGTTTCTTTTTTGAGTGCACTAGCCATAGCCTCAGGTATTCGTTGTACGCCGTTTAATGCAGTAAACCCAATAATTCCTTTTTTAGCATGCTTACGTTGTGATGATGAAAAGGCTGCACGAAATAACATTAACAACGCAGAGACATCATGAGCACTACTGCCAAAGCTTACGTTTATTCCATAGGCTAGGTTAATTGCATCTTCGGATAATCCAAGTTGCCTCATCCATGCATAAAAAGAGATGTCGTTGTGCGCTTGACTACTATCTAGCCATTCTTCTGGCCTTTTCAGAGGGTTTTCTCGGACAGTTAATATCCGACTATAGTTCCAGGGCATGAGGGCTTTATCATTCTCTGGAAAAGGATTAGCGGGATGTTTGGGCCACTCTGATTGACGGATGATTTCGCCATTTAATACTAATTCTTGCTCTCTAAAAAATTCCAGAGTAGGCGTGACATCAATAAGCTCAATTGCATAATCTTTTGCGGCTCCAACTACAGATTGGTAACCTGCGCCAATGTAGGTGCCACCTGCTTCCTTGTTGCTACCATGCTGGCGCATCGAATGCACTCTACCCCCAACTCGGTCCTGAGCCTCAATGACCTGGACACTGATTCCTTGATTTTGGAGGTGTATTGCGGCTGAGAGTCCTGCAAGTCCTGCGCCTATAATAACGGCCTCATCACGATGGACATCTGTCATCAGCTTCCGATACCACAAAGCGTTGGTTTTGGGTTTCCGGGTCTTCCAGAGAGACAACAATCGGGTTTACAGTAATCTCCATTTGCTCCCCGGCCGCCAAGATATTGACGATCAGGGTTCTTGCTCATACGTTCAATAATAAGCTCGCGCACCATAGAAATATAAGCTGGATGGCTTCCTACGGTAGCAGCCCGGGTCAGTTGTAAACCAAGATTATCAGCCTGTTCTTTTGCTTCAATATCAAGATCAAGCACTACTTCCATGTGATCGCAGACAAAACCTATGGGCATGATTACTACATGAGAGCGTCCAGAAGACTTAACTTTTTTAAGTGCATCTGCAATATCAGGTTCAAGCCATGGTTCACCATAAGAGGCATTATTACTTTGATATACGAGCTGCCATGAGTTGATTTCCACAACTTGTCCGACAAGATTACATGCTTCCTGTAATTGTGCTTCATAGTCAGTACATTTAGCCATTGACAACGGTAGGCTGTGGGCCGTAAACATCAATACCACTTCTTCCTTATCAACTGAGGTGCTTTCAAGTGCTTCACGTGTCCTGTCACTTACCGCCTTAATAAAGCCCGGGTGGTTATAGCCTACTCGTAGCTTGTCGATATGGGGAGGATTGTCGACACCCTGAATTGCCTCATAAAGATCTTCTCGATATTTTCTACATCCACTATAGGAACTAAAGGTGCTAGTTACATAGGCAATTGCATTTTTAATTCCATCATCAGCCATACGATTTAGAGTGTCTGGCAGCATAGGGTGCCAGTTACGATTTCCCCAATATATTGGAAGTTGTGGACCATTATTTTGAATTTCAATTTCTAGAGCTTGAATGAAAGACCGTGTTTCGCGATTAATGGGACTAATACCACCAAAACGTTGGTAGCGTTTTGCGATTCGAACCTTTACAGGCTTCGGCACATTCAATCCCATGAGTACGTTATCCAAAAATGGCATTACGTCATCAGGGCCTTCAGGACCTCCGAAAGACACTATTAGGATAGCGTCATAATTATTTTCTTCATCATCGAAAAATCTAGAGGTTTTCATAGATTATCTAAGAGCTGGACTTTGCCAAGAAACTTTTCCAACGAAGAAAGGCCCAAGACTTTCAAGAAATTGAGAAGTTTGTTCTGTTTTACGCATCTCTTGTACAACAGCAGATAATGGGAACAGGTTGGGTCCAAGAAGACCAATGATGAAATCATTATCATTTTTATCAAGGCCATGACAAGCAAGACGAATATCTGCAGCAAGTCCAGCAAATCCGTATCGTTTACCAATGGATCCATGCTCTGCGAGAATCTGACGTTGCTTCGCGTCTGGCAGCACATAAAAGGCTTTTGAACGTTGTAGCGGGTACCATACTGCCCAGGAAAAGTCTGGATCCAGAACTTTAGAGCGTGGTTTCTCAAATAATGTATCCATTAAATTAGGCTCATACCCAATAGAGTATGTGCGCCCAAGCATGTCGAATTCATTTCTATGTGCCATGGATCCAAATGGCTGCTGAGAAAAAACTTGTCTTAGTTCTTGCACGAAGTATTCGGGATCTTCGGAGAGAGCAATAATACCTATCCCTTTTGGGTCATTAGCATCGAGGTATAGAGCGCCTTCTACTCCTGCAGCAGATAGTGCTTGGATAGCTTCCTCTACATTTAAGCACTGACTAAAAACTGTGAATTTCATAAATAGTCGTCTATCTATAGAAATAGGTCGACCATCTTTTGTTCCCTTTTCGCTTAAATCTACAGATGATTTTTTCTCAACTGATTCGTTTTTTTTATTGATTTTTTCTGTTTTATTGGTCGTCATTCTTGTGTCTCGTTATGCACTACATCTACTAGTGCTTCAACGCTTTCAAGTGGTGTTTTAGGTAGAATGCCATGACCTAAATTCACAATATGGCCTGTAGGATTAACTCGTTGTAGTAGTTTTTTGGCTGCTATTTTTGTTGGAGCTGCTCCGTGGAGTAAAATCGCCGGGTCTATATTTCCCTGCATGGCATGATTAGCGTAGCGTTTTTGTGCATCTGCAAGGTCTATTCTCCAATCAACCGCAAGAACCTCTGCAGGAAGGCTTGCATAGGCATCTACCAAATGGGGTGCATTTTGAAGAAAGAGAATTCTAGGAACACCGGCATCACCTACCTTCTGGAGCAGACTATGTAGGTGTGGACGAATAAGTCGTTCCCAATCATAGAGAGAAAGAATTCCAGCCCATGAGTCAAATATTTGCACAGCATCAGCACCAGCACTTGCTTGATTGATAAGGTACGTAGCCATGGCATCAGATAGCTTTTTTAAAAGCGAGCCCAAAGCATCAGGTTGTGCGGCGGCAAATGCTCGCAGGGTAGGGAAATCTTTCACTCCTCTCCCTTCCACTAGATACGCAGCTAATGTCCATGGCGCCCCACAGAAACCTAGTAATGCGGTATCTTCTGATATAGCGGAACGCGTTTGGTGAAGTGTAGTTATAACTTCAGATGCGAGTTTTTCTGGGTCAGGAGGTATGAGCAAATCAACATCTTTTTGATTGCGAATTGGATTTGCTACAACTGGACCCGGGTCAAAATCAAATTCAATTCCCAAAGCTGGGAGTGGGCTCATGATATCTGCGAAAACAATAGCCGCATCTAGTGGGTAACGCTCCAAGGGAAGCAATGTCACCTCGGTTGACAATTCCGGTGACTGAGATAGAGCTTTAAATGAATACTTTTTTCTTAATTTTCGATATTCAGGTAAGTAACGCCCAGCTTGACGCATTATCCAAAGCGGCCGTCGTTCGGTCGGCTCCCGTCGTATTGTTCTTAAAATTAAACGATCCTTACTCATGTTGAGTGGCCTCTGCTTCTTCCGTGAATCGATAGCCTACGCCTCGTACTGTATGGAAATGCGCTGGGATTTCCACATTTTTTTCGAAGCGTTTACGTAATCTAACAATAAAATTATCAATGGTTCGTGTCGAAGGAAACACTTCATAACCCCAGACCTTATCGAGTATCTCTTCACGAGGCACGATCATGCCAACCTGGTCAGTAAGTACCTTTAGAATCATTGCTTCTTTATGTGTCAGCAAGTGCTGGGTCCCATCCCATGCATTTGCATGATAAGTCTGGAAGTTTACTTCATTGCCTCCAAAGCTAAGGTTTAATTTTGTATGGTTATACCAATCAGTACGTCTCAAAATAGCCGCCACACGCAAAAGTAGCTCTTTTAAGTGAAAAGGTTTTGCTAGATAGTCGTCTCCTCCTGCCTCTAGTCCTCTAATGCGATCTTCCGGATCGTTTTTAACAGTGAGGAATAACACAGGCGTTTGTATGCCATTTCTTCTCATTTCTTCGCATGTTTTGAGTCCATCCATTTTGGGCATCATGACATCGAGCAGGATTAAATCGAAAGATTCAGTCATTGCTTGTTCTAAGGCTTCGACTCCGTCATGAGCAACAGTAGTTATATAGTTTTCAGCCTGTAAGTTTTCACGAATCCCTTCAGCGAGATGTTTTTCATCATCTACAATCAGAATGTGAGGGAGGCTTGATTGATTCACTTCATCTCCGCAATTGGCCAGATGACATTAATGGTTGCACCTTTGCCTGGGCCCTTACTTTCAGCCTTGATTTGGGCTCCCGAAAGAGTCACTAGCTGCCGAACTATATAAAGGCCTAATCCAGTCCCGGGTGTAGAGCGCCTGAGCTCATCCCCTAGACGATAGAATTTCTCGAAAATCATAGCCGCATCTTCTGGCGGAAAACCAAGGCCATCGTCTTGTACCGAAAAATGAATAAAACCCTCTAGACGTTTTCCGTTTACTTCAACATAGGTTCCATTCCCTGCGGTACAGGCTTTAATAGCATTGTCCATAAGGTTGCGGAGAACGGTTTCTAGTGTAGTGCGGTCAGCGACAATGCGGAGATCATCGGCAATCTGAATCCGTATATTAATTCCACTGATCAAAGCACGTTCATGTGATTCTGCAGCACTTGCTTGAACAGCTTCTAGGAGAGAAATAGGTTCGCTTATAAGTTTCAGCTTGCCGTCTTCAATGCGTGTGGTATCCAGCAGGTTATCCACCATACGTAAGAGTCTTTCGCCATCAACAAGCATTCGTTGTCCAAGACGTTTCGTATCAGCATCATCAGTGCGCATCACCAAGGTTTCAGCTGAGAGACGCATGCTAGCTAAGGGGCTTTTAAACTCATGCGAGACAGCCGCAAGAAAATTTTGTTGCCTTTTTCTTAATTCAGTATCGTGCCGTATTGTGCGTGTAAGCACTGTCATGCCACCAAGCAACACCAACAAAAAAAATCCTCCTTCCCAGGTATAACGATTTATTTTTGAAGAAGCCCTATCATGTAGAGTTTGTACTGCCTCCATTTTTACGCTAGCTGTGTTATTTATTGGATTGATTTCTAGATGGGGCATTAAATCCGGCAATCTTTCGGCTGCCTCGGATAGCATTGTGGTGACTGCAAGCGCATCCGCTTCGTACAAAGCTACGATACGATCCCGATCATCATTGGCCATGTTAGCCAAATCCATTATCCAAAAAGCAATTAAAATAGTTGAGAAAATTAGTAGCGTGAGGAAACCTAACTGTAAAGCCTTTGTAGGGTCGCGCTTAAGTATCATAGAGAGCTCCCAGTAATTTTATTAGTTCCTGCATGCCCATTCCCAGATTTAACATTCAAGAAGTTGTTGTCTAGGACATTAGCAAGAGTATTAGATAAGCGGTCTATGTCTTTATGAGTATGTGCAAGAGAAAGAAATCCTACCTCATAGGCTGAGGGTGCTAGCGAAACCCCCTGTTCAAGCAGCCCGTGAAATACCTTTTTATAGTAGTTGGTAGCATTTTCATTAATGGTTTCCGCGCTGCGCGGAGGTGTGCCTGACCCCCATGCAATCCAAAAAATTGAACCTATTCTTACAAGACTTGCTGGTACCGGGCTTTGTTCAATAACCTTGTTTAGTTGATTATCAAGATACTGCCCAAGTTCTTCCAGCATGCCCCAACCTTTATGTTTTTTCATGTAATGCAACGTAGTTAAACCCGCAGTCATAGCAACAGGATTTCCTGACAAGGTTCCTGCCTGGTATACGCCACCCTGAGGGGCTAAATTACTCATGATCTCCTGAGACCCACCAAAGGCTCCTACTGGCATTCCACCCCCAATCACTTTTCCAAATGTAGCTAGATCTGGTTTTAGACCGTAATGTTCTGCGGCTCCACCAGGACCAAGGCGAAATCCTGAAATAACCTCATCAAAAATTAACAGCGCTCCATGTGTGGTACAAAGGTTACGTAGTGTATTTAGGAATTTTGGGCACTGTAGTAGTAATCCATTATTAGCTGGTACAGGTTCAATAATTACAGCTGCAATTTTGCTACCTTCTTTTTGAAATAGGGTGCTTACAGCATCACAGTCATCTAAAGGCAGGATGCGAGTGAGTTCAGCAAAAGTTTTCGGTACTCCATCGGATGATGGTTTGCCGAAGGTTGCTAGACCGGAACCAGCCGCTACTAGCAGGTAGTCCACGTGCCCATGGTAACAACCTGAGAATTTAACGATCAGATCTCGCCCAGTTGAACCACGTGCGAGCCGTACTGCACTCATAACCGCTTCTGTGCCAGAGGATACAAACCGCACTTGTTCTATTCCTGGATAGGACTCAGCAACTATCTCTGCAAGTTCAATTTCTGGCCGGGATGGTGCTCCAAATGAGGTTCCCCGTTGTGTAGCCTCACGAACTGCTTGAGTTAAAATAGGGTGGGCATGTCCTAAAATTAGAGGACCCCAGGATCCGACAAAATCTAAATAGCGATTTCCATCTTCATCTATGGTCTCTGACCCACTTGCAGAATGAAGAACGCGGGGCATACCATCTACACCATGGAAGGCGCGGACTGGCGAACTAACCCCGCCAGGCAGTGATTTTAGGGCTCGTTTAAACCAAAGTTTAGACTGCTTGTTTTCCAGGTTATTAGTCACAGCCACTTACCCTTGATGGCATCCCGAGCATGATAGGTGATAATTTGGTCAGCACCAGCACGGCGAATCGCCATCAGGTTTTCTCTTACTACCTTTGCTTCATCAAGCCATCCGTTGGCTGCGGCTGCCTTTACCGCAGCATATTCACCCGATACATTGTAAGCGGCAAGTGGCAAGGTGCTAGCATTGCGAACTGTTTGAATAACATCGAGATAGGCGAGAGCGGGTTTTACCATCAGAATATCTGCTCCCTCTTGCTCATCTAATTCTGCTTCTCGCAAGGCTTCAAGCAAGTTACGCGGATCCATTTGATAGCCTTGCCGATCCCCCTTGTCAGGTGCTGAGTCTGCTGCGTCTCGAAAGGGGCCATAGTACCCAGATGCATATTTCACAGCGTACGCAAGTAAAATAACATTCTCATGTCCACCTTGATCTAGACCATCTCGAATAGCAGCTATACGCCCATCCATCATATCCGATGGAGCAACCACGTCTGCCCCTGCCTCTGCATGACTTAAAGCAGTATGTACCAGCGGGTTTAGGGAGGCATCATTCAGCACATACCCATTCTCAACAATTCCACAATGGCCATGATCTGTATAGGCGCAGAGGCAAACATCTGTCATAACTATAAGATCATTTCCAAACTCACTTTTAAGCCGCCTTATAGCTCTTTGCACAGCACCTTTTTGGTCCCACGCAGCCTTGCCATCTGGTGTTTTATGAGCTGCATCATCAGGATGCCCAAAAAGTAATACAGAACGAATACCTAGTTTTAGATCAGCGCTGACGTTTTTTACTAGATTTTCAATGCCAAGTTCTGAAATTCCTGGCATGGAAGGGATAGCCTTTTCTTCATTTTCTGCTCCTAGCACGAAGTGTGGCACGATAAATTGTGAAGGAGAGATATGTGTTTCAGCTACCAGATCACGGACTACCTGGTTTTTTCTCAGTCTCCTAGGTCGCATACGGCCTGGAGAATATGGGGGTGTATCGCTCATTGCATTGTCTCCATTAGACCATCAAGACTTGGGCGGCTAGCCTCTGCTGTCACTACTAGGTCAGCAGCTTGTGCCGCTCGGGTTGTTGATGGTCCTATCGTAAATATTTCTGCTGATGAATCGAGATTCATCTGATTTATAAACCCGGTTACAGCACTGGGGCTTGCAAGTAGGATTTTATCCACACTGAACTTCGATAAGGGCTTTTTTTTAGCGCCTGTGTTAGCAGGGACTGTGCGATAGACATTTATGCGTGTGCACTTACACCCCGCTTCAGTAAGAATTTTTTCCAGAACATTACCCGCATTTTCAGCTAGTAAGATCAGGATTTTTGGCGCACTATTTTGACTGTTTTTGTTTAAAACAGAAACAAGTGTTTTTCCTAAAGATTCTGCCGTTCCATCCTTGGCTAAAAGGTCTGCATGACCAAAATATGAAATAGCACTATCTTTTGTAGCTGGGCCAATAACTGCAATTTTTGTTCTGATTGATGAGCTCTTTTTTCCAATTTTTTCTATATTTTTTGCAAATGAGGACACGCCACGACGAGAAGTAAAAACAATCCAATCGGCTGTTTTTAAATATTTAGTGAGATTATTAATTACCGTTGGGGCTTCAATTTCTTCACAGGTGATACAAGGAAAAATAATTGGTATGGCACCAATTTTCTCCAAACGTGTAGCCCAAGTTCCACAATCTTCTGCTGATCGTGTTATTAATATTCGTTGTCCTGTCAACATCTTCATAAATCAGTTATCAAAGCATTGTTTTTCATAGGTATGCCAGACAGTATCGACCAGTTGCATTAGATTAGTACCATTTTCCTTAGAAAATAGAAGTTCGCCATCGTGTTCGAGTAGCGTAATTAAATTAAATGCATTATTGGTAGTCGGATCAGGGGCTGCATAGGCGCCAAACGCTAAATCACAGCCACCCTCAAGGCGGGAAAGTAGCATTCGTTCTGCATTAACGCATTCCCGAGTAGGGCTGTGATCGAGTTCTTTTAGGACTGCTTTGAGTTCTTTATTATCTTGATGGCATTGTAAGGCTAAAGCACCTTGTGCTGGTGCTGGCACAAATATCTCTGGATCAATACGCTGGATTATCACGTTGTCTAAACTTAGCTGAGCGTGAACATCATCTAACCGACTATTTTTTAGTCTCTCTAGCCCAGCAGCTGCCAGTATAATTCCATCAAAATCCTCTTTTAACTTGGCTATACGTGTTGGCACATTACCGCGTATTGGTTTAATTGTGATATCTGGCCGAATATATCTCAGCCATGCTTGCCGACGTGCTGAGGCAGTACCAACTTTTCCTTCTAAGATAATGGGTAGGTCATGCTGTTTTTCTGTGAAGACTTCTTTACGCATAGCAAGAACATCTGCGGCATCGAGGCGCGCCGGTACGGCTGAAACTATTAACTCGTCTGGTGATTCCGTTGGTAGATCTTTATAAGAATGCACAGCCATATCAACCTTATGGTCTAGTACTGCTTGTTCTATTTCACGAACGAATACACCTTGTGGTCCAATCGATCCAAAGGAAACGGCATTTGATTGATCGCCTGAGGTGCTTATTATCACTAGTTTGGTTTCATGCCCTAGCTTCTGAATGTAACTCGCTATGGTCGTAGCTTGTGTGCGAGCCAGATGGGATCCTCTTGTTCCGATGCGAATCATCATGGTTTTATTACTCGGTTTTCCACCTGTTTTTTTGAGCTTTTGCTTAAAGCAAGTCGTAACTCATCAGCAAATTTTGGGTCAAGCCCTTTAAGAAAAGCGTCAAGCGAGCCTTCTGGACCATTATGTAGTAATCCCCTAAGGCCAAGCGTAGGAATATGGGCAAAGCGTCTTGCTAATACCTCGGCCCAATTTTCTATGGCTTCGCGCTCATTTTTACCAAGACCATCAAGATCTTTTTTGAACAAACGATTTACGCCTTCTTTGGCAGTATGCTGAAAACGGTTTTGCAATGCGCCTAAAAGTGGACCATAAAGCTGATCTGCAAAGCGATCATGAATCCTGCTAAGCGCTTCATCAACTAGGTGGCGAGCTTGAGCAGTCTCCATAAGTCTTGCCTCACGGTTGGCTGTAGCTTCATTCACAATATCATCCATGCCGATCCGTTTAAGATTTAACGTTTCACACGCGCTTTTTTCTATGTTTGCAGGAACTCCCATATCTATGAGTAGTGGTGGTTGGCCGGAGCCTACTTTTGAAGATATTCGTTCTAAAATAGATGCGGTAAGTAAGGGCTTATCTGAGCCAGTTGCAATGAGAAGTGCTTCAACATCGGGTGGATCTTGCAAAAATTCCTCTAGACCCATTGCCTCTGCGCCAAACTTTTCAGCAAGAGAGTGTGCTTTATGTAATGTTCTATTGACGATAATTAGTGAGTTTTTCTCATCAGAAGATTTTGTTTTAAGTGACATGGCTGATCGTTCAGTCATTGGTGATACACCAATTAGCACTACTTGACCTGGCGTTTTTTGAATGCGTTTTCGAATATGTGTGACTGCAATTTCTGCAAGAGAAACACGGCCTTCTCCTAGGGCTGTTTCGCCTCGAACTTCTGCTGCAATTCGCAAGGCTTCTTTAAAAAGCAGTTCTAAACGAGGACCGCTTAATGAAAGATTTTTTGAATACTCATGACAGGCGCGAACTTGCCCAACAATTTCAGCTTCGCCTAATGCAGCAGAATCCAATCCTGCCGCTACAAGGAACAGATGCTCACAAGCACCTTCTCCTCTCCACGCTTTGAGTGAACGTTCAGCCTCTCCTGATTTAGCAGGTCGACCAGTTAAAAACTCATAGACTAAGGGGCGGATATCATGGGTAGTTTCTTGATTATTTGAAAAAATAATTTCCACTCTGTTACATGTTTCTAAATACGCAAGTTCAGCAAGTTCGGCACGCTCTGCAAATAAAGCAAGCCTGTCTCCTATGCTATTACCGGATAATGAGAAGTCTTCCAGTGCTTCACTATCGGTTTGTCGCCAAGATATGCCAACGATTCCAAGATTTTCTACCATGCAGTAAAGCCTAGAGACCTATAGATTATTAATTGTCATGGTAGTGTCATTAAAAAGATGGGTAATTTATGTCCTATCTATTGAAAATTAAGGGGTAGAGCTTCTTTTGAGTTTTTATCAGCCAGTATTTTTATAGTCTCATACAGGGGTCATTTTTTAATTATTTTTAGTCAAGAGCTACATTAGATAAAACGACATTCTGAATAGAATGCCACTGGACCTGAATACTTTCTGCGAGGCTTACCTGACTCTGGGCCCGTACTTGATTATGCTCACTTGCAGTAGCATAACGATTCGGATTCCAGCTGAAATAGCTTTCAGTAAGCGCATCAGCAGCAAATCGGGCAGCTAGTTCAATTGTAATTGTGAGGATAGCAGCGGGTAACGCACGCCATTCCTGTTCTTCTAACAAACCTTTGGCCTCTCTTGAATAACCTATCATTGATGACTGTAAAAAAGGTATCGAAAGAAAAGCATCAGAACCTTCTTCGCCCTTTGTATTGCACCAAGAACGAACGGCATCGCCTAATTCCAAAATGATTGGCATAGTGGAAACTGTGTCTAGATCAATCAAGCAAATTGCTTTGTTGGTGATCTCATCAAAGATAAAGTTAGATATTTTAGGGTCACCATGGACCAAGCGGTTTGCGCATAGTGGTAGTTTAGGAAGGCCTGATGCGATTTCGAGAATCTTTTTCCCAAGAGGTTCTACATCACTATAGCGGGGGTGAGTTTTATGCTGCTCTAAGACTTGATTTAGTGCATTAAGATGTTTTTGTGTGTCATGAATTCCTATACGTGGGCTTGAAAATTTTAATTTAAGGTCGCTTAAAGCAAGATGAAAACGGGCAAGTAGTGCGCTGGCTTCTTCGGCTTGATAAGGTTTTTTGAGGACATCTCGAGTTATGCCTGGCATATAAGTCAGGATGCGCCATATATGATTATTTTCCTCTAGCCATAACTTCCCCTCGGGGGTGCGGACTAGATGGGGTGTCAGTATTCCTTTTTTCTTAAGGTGCTGAGTAACAGCATCAATGTCATTGTTAATGGTAGCGGGAAAAATGGGGTTTACACGCTGAAGCACAAAAATTTCTTGATTAGGCTTCTCTACACGCCAACTGTCGTTGATAATCCCAGATTCAAAGCGAGTAAGCTTGGCATGCGTAAGATCTAGTTTTTCAAGAACTGTTTGGCTAGGTGGTGTATGTATGGACATCAATATGAATAAGTTAGTTGGGTTAGTCCAGAATAGAATGAAATGCGTGTATAGAACAGGAATACTATAGTTTATGACAATTAGAGCTATTCTTTTGTTGACTTTTTTTAGCTTGGGTTTCGGCTGCTGGTGGCAAGCCTCGGCTCAGCTGTCTCCTGTGCCTGTGCCGGTTGAAAATCCAATAACAGAAACTAAACGAGTTCTTGGTAAAATCCTATTTTGGGATGAACAGCTTTCAAGCAATGATACTGTTGCTTGTGGTACCTGCCATCAGCCTGCATTTGGTGGCGGGGACTCTAGATACGGTAGATATACAGGCAGCGACAAAGGAACGATAGATGATATATGGGGTTCTCCTGGTGTGGTGCATATGGATGAAAGTGGTGATCCAGTATCGCACACAATGTTTGGTTTTGAGCCCCAGGTTACACCACGAATGACGCCATCAAATTTTGGTGCTCTATGGGCAACAGAGCAATTTTGGGATGGTCGTGCCACATCAGAGTTTCTAGACCCTTTAACAGGGGAAATAGTTATTCCTAGTGGGGGATCTCTTGAAAATCAGGCAATCTCGCCCTTGTTTAATCCTGTTGAAATGGCAAGGCCTGGTCGAACCTGGGAAGACATTATTAGTAAACTAGAAAGTGTAGATCCCTTGGCTCTTGCTAGTGATATTCCACGGGATATGCTTGAGGCTATTCAATCTAATCGAGACTACCCATCTTTATTTCAGGCAGCCTTTGGAGATAAGAACATAACGCCTGTCCGTATTGTGTTTGCAATTGCAACGTATCAAAGAACATTGGTTCCAGACCAAACACCATGGGATCACTATATGGCAGGAAATGAAAATGCATTATCTGAAGATGCTAAATTTGGTTGGCGTGTTTTCCAGGAGTTACGTTGTGTCAATTGTCATGAACCGCCGCTTTTTACAAATAATGATTACTTGAACATTGGTTTAAGATTAGCAAAGTATGATTTAGGGCGTCAGGCTATTACCGGGATAGAAGAAGATGGTGGCGAAGTTAAAGTGCCAAGCCTGCGTAATGTAGGCTTGAAGGCCCGTTTTATGCATACTGGTGAATTTAGCCGTTTGAGTGAGGCCATAGTATTTTATGATAATGGCATTGCCCTGCCTGGGCGTGACGATATCCCAAATGGCGGTGCTTATAATTTCAATATCACAGGCTATGTGCCCTATGATCTAGAAGCATTTTTGAGGAATGGATTGACAGATCCTCGTGTAAAAAATGAAACTTTTCCTTTTGATCGGCCAAAATTAAATAGTGAGAAAGACTCGCTACTACCAGAGTAGCTTTAGACATTTTTAATACTGTTTCAAAGCCTATTCTGGTAAGACTGGCATGTTTTCATAGACCTTTAAGCTAGGATTGAACTGTGGGCGATCGGGAACGCGAACAATTAGTACGATCGGCAGTGAGAAGGGCTCTGCGCTGAATGAAGGAAGCATTGATTCTAGCCATATTCTTCCTATTCCTGGGCCAATAGCATTAAGATTTTTACTATTTTGCTCCAATCCCCCTATATCAACTAAGCCTTCTGGTACTTCAAGTTCTATCCTCAGCGGTGCCCCTTCTATCAGTTCGCCTGTTAGTCCATAAGCACGCACTACAAGTTGATCCATATCAAAAAATTCCCCGACAGTGAGGCGTAATACCGGGGGATTAATCTCTAAGCGGTTTACGCGCATACCCAGGGTTTCTCCAATTGCTGGGAGTTGGCCGTAGGTGAACTCTATGCCTAACTGGCTATTCCTTGTTGATAGTGCTCCTCCAAGTGGCTGCCTAATGATTGGCATTAGTGTTTTGTCCGGGTCGGACTCAAGAGGAGTGATTTGAGCTGTCAAAGTAGCCGAGGCTAGAAGCCACAGCCAAAGAATTTTTTTTGCTAAGTCTCCTCTAACCATCTGGACTAGACTGCTTTTAGTTAATTTAATATTTCTATTCCTCAGTCTACCATTCTAGTAAATAATTCTGGATTATCCTTTTTACTTACCAAACAACTAAGCAGTATGAGTTTTCTTAGAAGATGGGGGTGT
>JAQWRR010000072.1 GCA_029243585.1 Gammaproteobacteria bacterium | reverse complement strand
TATGGTTAAACAAACAAAAAAGCAAGGGGAGTCTCCGTGAGAAATGCGATTTTTGCAGGTCTGCTGTTTACGCTTTTTACGTATGGTAATGCTATGGCCCAGCAGGAAAGGGATTGGGATGCGGTTGAGCTGACCATAACTCACGTCTCTGGCGGGGTGTATTACCTAGAAGGGACAGGTGGAAATATTGGTTTGTCGGTTGGAGAAGATGGAATTGTGATGATTGACGATCAGTTTGCTCCACTGACCGATCGAATTGTGGCAAGGATTGCTGAGCTTGATGATGGCGAAATCCGTTTTCTTATTAATACTCACCGACATGGCGATCATATGGGCGGTAATGAAAATCTAGCCGGTATGGGCGTAACAATTTTGGCTAATGATCGAGTGCGTGTGCGATTAGTAGCGGATATGCTACCTAAGGGGGCCCTTCCAATACTTACATACAGTGACACTGCTACTGTTCACCTTAATGGCGAAGAAGTTCATGTGTTCACTGTGCCTCCAGCTCATACTGATGGCGATAGCTTCATCCATTTCCGAAGTTCAGATGTACTTCATTTAGGCGATGTATTTAGAACTAATAATTTTCCATACATAGATATTTCCAATGGTGGAACATTACAGGGCACATTAGATGCTTTAGCTATTGCAATAGGGATGTCAGGCCCAAGTACGCTTATCATCCCAGGACATGGCGAGGTTTCTGTACGGAGTGATGTTGTAGAGTTTCGTGATATGGCCCTTACAGTTGCTGAGCGTGTTGAGAATTTAGTGCTCTCAGGCGCTACGTTTCAAGATGTTTTAGCCGCTAACACTACCGCTGAGTATGAAGACAAATGGGGAGACCCTGAAAGGTTTCTTAGAGGAGTATATGCGGAAGTTGGCGGCCAATAATTTGTTACTCACTTTTTGGCGTATTTAAGTAGATAGCCTTTTGTCTGATGAGTAAGCCAAGAGTTTGTGTCTATGTGCCTATAGATTCTTCCGGTGATTCGCATAGTCAGATGCAACAGGCTGGCTGTGAGGTGGTTCTTGGAAAAACATCATGGCGTACTGGCATAGACCGAGATACCTTGCTAGGTATATCAAGGGGTGCAGATGCCCTATTAGGTGCCACGATTAAGCCTGAACCGATTGGCCGGGCATTTTTTGAGCAGTTTTCAACCTTGCGTATTGTTGCGAAGTACACAATAGGCGTTGAAGACATAGATTTAGATGCTGCAACAGATCTAGGCATTCTAGTAACTCATAGTCCTACGGAAGCAAATTGGGGTGGTGTTGCAGAGGGCACCCTTGCCTTCATGCTTGCATTACTTAAGCGTATTTCTGAACGTAACCAACATGTTAAAAGTGGTGGTTGGCGTGATTCGACACTTATGAGTACCTACTTGGGCAAACGTCAAGATGGTTATGCAGGTATAACAGTTGGGATTATAGGCCTTGGGCGATGTGGTTCCCGGGTAGCTGAGTTACTTGCTCCTTGGCGAGTTCGTGTGTTGGCATGCGACCCGTATATAGAAGATGGAAAATTTACATCTTATGGCGCTCAGCGGGCATCGTTGGATTCCCTTTTAGAGCAGTCAGATGTGGTGACGCTGCACGTGACTCTTACCGAAGAAACTTGTGGTCTCATCGGTCATGCTGAGCTGGATCGCATGAAATCAACAGCAATACTCATCAATGCATGTCGGGGACGGGTAGTGGATTTAGAAGCATTATGTGATGCACTTGATAGTGGTAAATTAGCCGGGGCTGCTTTAGATGTTCTTCCAGAAGAACCACCTCCGCAGGATTCCAGAATTCTTACTATGGGAGATAACGTTATCCTGTGTCCGCATATGGTGAGTGCAAATGTTCCGGGGACACTGCAACCTGCAATTCCCCTAGCTACGCAAGCAGTGCTAGCAGCTCTCAGAGGGGAGGTTCCTGAACATGTTTATAACGTTGATGCCATTCCTAGGTGGCTTGAAAGATTTGGTGATCAACCTCTCATATCACGCGGTCCATGAAATCGATTAGTGGCCGATTAATGGTCGGTTCATGGGCTTGTTATGATTTTGCCAACTCGCCGTTTACAACGTTAGTTTTAACCTTTGTTTACGCAACCTATTTCACGCAAGCGATTGCAGCCGATCCAATAACTGGCACCGTTTTATGGTCTAGAGCTATAGCGCTTAGCGCTTTAATAGCAGGGGTGTGCTCGCCAATACTAGGTTTTTTTGCGGATCGTTTAGGTTATAGAAAAAATTGGCTGATTTTTTTTACAGTCATGTGTGCTGCAGCCACAGTTGGGCTATATGGAGTTTTGCCTGGGCAAGTTGCTACCGCATTAATATTAATTGTTATTGCTAATACTGCCTATGAATTAGCTATGGTGTTTTACAATGCTTTCCTTCCAGATATAACTCCTGTTGAACGCATTGGTCGAATTTCTGGTTATGGATGGGGTTTGGGTTATCTAGGTGGGCTACTTGTACTAATTTTTGTCTTGATTGCGTTTGTTCAGCCTGATGTTCCATGGTTTGGGGTGACTAAAATTGACGGACAAAATATTCGTGCAACAAATGTTGTAGTCGCAGCGTGGCTAGTTGTTTTTTCTGTTCCTTTTGTACTTTGGGTTCCAGAGGTCAAGCCCTCAATTTCTCATAGAAAGATTCATTTTTTGAGTTCATTAAGTCAGTTACAGATAACTTTTAGGAGAATTCTAAAATTTAAAGAAGTATGCCGATTTCTTATGGCACGATTTATTTTTAACAATGGTCTTGTAACAATATTTTTATTTGGTGGAATTTATGCAGCTGAATCATTTGGATTTACCTTGCAAGAAGTATTGATTTTTGGAATTGCTTTAAATGTTACTGCTGGTTTTGGCGCTTTTTTAATGGGCTATTTAGATGATTTATTTGGTGGGAAAAAAACTATTATAATTTCCCTGGTCGGTTTGATATTGGCTGTAGCTTTAGCTGTACTGACTAGTAGTAAATTAATGTTATGGGTCTCTGGCATGGTCATCGGTGTTTTTAGTGGTCCAAATCAATCAGCAAGCCGATCTCTTATGGCCCGTCTTGTGCCGTCGGACTCGCAAGCTCAATTTTTTGGGTTTTATGCATTCTCAGGAAAATTCACGGCATTTCTTGGGCCGTTACTTTTTGGAATTGTTACTCAATGGACTGGCTCTCAGCGCTGGGGTTTATCAGTTGTTTTGGTGATGCTGTTTCTGGGTATGTTGATAATGCTTCCTTTGGATGAACATAAGGGTATGGCAAGGGTAGGACGAGTGCTAAGTTAGAGCGATTCGCTTAATGGAAGGGGATAATAGTGCCAATCATTGCTGAAATTGAATCTTATAAAGATGACTTGATTCGTTGGCGTAGAGATATTCATGCTCATCCAGAGCTTGCGTATGAGGAAGAAAGGACATCTAGGTTGGTATCTGAGTTGTTAGCAGATTGGGGGATTAAGGTTGATCGAGGCTTGGGAAAAACTGGTGTTGTAGGGACGTTATCTGCTGGCACTGGTCCAAGCATTGCTCTTCGGGCAGATATGGATGCTTTGCCGATGGAAGAGGCTAATACCTTTGATTATAAATCCCGTCATGTTGGCCGTATGCATGCGTGTGGCCATGATGGACATACAGCAATGCTTTTGGGTGCCGCACGATATCTAGCCGAACACGGAAGTTTTACTGGTACGGTTCATTTTGTGTTTCAGCCTGCAGAGGAAGCCGCAGGCGGTGCAAAGCGAATGCTTGATGAGGGCTTATTTAGTCGTTTCCCAGTAGATGCCATCTTTGGTATGCATAACTGGCCAGGCTTGGAAGCAGGTTCTTTTGCGACGCGACCAGGTTCTTTGATGGCTTCTCTTGATTGCTTTGATATTTGTATTACTGGCAAAGGTACTCATGGTGCTACACCGCAGCGAGGAGTTGACCCTATTGTGATTTCATCACAGATTATCGGAGCATTGCAGACTGTTGTGAGTCGAAATATTGACCCAAATCAGTCAGCCGTGATTAGTGTTACTAAGATGCATGCTGGTGATGCCTATAATGTAATTCCACCACAGGCTTATTTAGCTGGAGGTATCAGGTGTTTTAACTCAGATATCCGAAGTTTTTTATGTCGAAGAATTACTGAGGTAGTGGAAGGTATATGTAGCGCCTATGGGGCTTCAGTGGAGATTAAGTTTCTTACGCAAGCGCCTGCAGTAATCAATGCGCCTGAGAGTACCGCGCTGGCCTGTAGTGTTGCGGCTGAACTGGTAGGGAAAAATAATATAGATGCTGATATAACTCCGGTAATGGTTTCAGAAGATTTCTCATATATGTTGGAAGAGAAACCTGGATGTTTCATGTTTATTGGAAATGGTTTAGGTGAAGGTGGTTGTTCAATACATAATCCACATTATGATTTTAATGACAATGTGCTCACGCTTGGGTCAAGTTACTGGGCATGTCTCGCGCAGGAATTCTTAAGAGATCCTGTAGTGCGTTAAAAATCTCTATTTACTGCAAAGTATTATGTTGGTCTAGTTTTGCTAAATAATTTTTTATAATTCTGGAGAATTGATGGCTCAGTTTAAAAAGGTTTTGTTTGTTTTCCCTGGTCAAGGTTCACAGTATCGTGGTATGGGTTCAGATCTTGCGCAAGATTTTGAGTGTGCTAGAGAATGTTTTGATTTGGCAAGTGAAGTTGTTGGTTATGATATGGGAGAGTTGTGTTTTAATGACACACAAGATCAGATCAATCTGACGCGCTTTACTCAGCCTGCACTTCTAACGCATGAAATAGCCTGTCTTCGGGCTTTTAAAAGCCTTGATGGGAACAATAAAATTCTTCCACTAATAGCAGCTGGCCATAGTTTAGGAGAATACGCTGCGCTAGTAACAGCGGGCGCCCTGAGTTTTGAAGATGCATTAAAACTTGTGACCAAGAGAGCAGAGTTAATGAGCGATTATGGTGAGGGCAGCATGTTGGCTACAACCCTCGACTATGCCGCTGCAAAAATACTAGCTGATAAATTTTTTTGCGGTATTGGTGGATGCAACCTCCCTGAGCAAACCGTTATTGCAGGAAATGATGCTGATCTTGCTTTGCTTACCAAGGCACTTAAAGATACCTACCCGCGTAAGAGGGCTATACCATTAAAGACAGAAGGAGCATTTCATACCTATCTAATGGTGGAGGCAGCCAAACGCTTTAGAGAGGTTCTGGAAGACGTCTCGTTTAAACCCCTCGAGCTTGATGTCCTTTCTAACTATACCGGTGAAGCACATGAGTCAGATGTGAACGCAATTCAATCAAGACTTTTTTTCCAATTGTTTAGTCCTGTTCAGTGGATGGCATGCATGGATGAGGCGATTAGCTTGGGTATAGATGCGATTGTTGAGTTTGGGGGAGGTCTTGGAAAAGAAGGGGTTCCTCCAGAAGAAAGGCGTCCTAATCTAGAAGGTATGGTGAAAAAAGCGTTAAAGCTGCGTCAGCATAATGCCGAATACTTTGGTGCGATAAGCGTTCAGTCTATTCAATCGCTTGCCGATAATATTCTTTAGTTTTTTATGAAAAACATACCTGGTATACAGTTGTATTAAAGTGGTGAGGCAATGCCCTATGTTTTTTAGTTACATTAAAGCGAAATTTGAGTAGAACAACTGTCTAAAAAATGGTTATGCCAAAAGCAACTAATATCAAACCATATGCGGGTTTGGTCTCTATAGAAGATCGATGCAAACTCCTTAATCAAAAGGGGGCCACAATCTGGTTTACCGGCATATCGGGTAGTGGCAAAAGTACAATAGCAACGACATTAGAGAAAGCTCTTCTTGAACAAGGAGTTTTTACCTATTTATTAGATAGCGATAACGTTCGGACCGGTATTAATCAGGACCTTGGTTTTTCAGAAAAAGACCGTAAAGAAAATATTAGAAGAATAGGTGAGATTGCTAAGTTATTTGTTGAAGTAGGATTTATAGTGCTTTCAAGTTTTATTAGTCCATATAAGGTTGATCGAGATAATCTAAGACGTTTGCATGAAGAGGCAAATCTTAGGTTTTTTGAGATTTTTGTTGATTGTTCGCTTGTGGAGGCGGAAAGACGAGATCCAAAAGGATTATATAGAAAGGCCAGAAAGGGAGAAATCAAGGGCTTTACAGGTATTGATCACCCTTATGAAGCCCCGGTAAGTGCAGATTTAATTCTAAGAACGGATCAGCTTACTTTAGAAGAAGAGATCGCCATGGTTTTAAGCTATTTAAAGTCTAAAGAAGTTATAGGCAGTCAATACCTAAACCCGAGTAATAGTCTGAATACTCAGGCTGACAAGGTCAGGAGCTAGAGCATGATCAAACCGCATGGGTCTGAAGTACTAAAACCGCTGTATGTTGCTGATGTAAACGCCAGGAAGGAGTTATACAAAGAAGCGGAAAGCTTGCCGTCTATGATTGTAAATTCTGCAGCTGCTGCTAATGCTGTGATGTTAGGCGGCGGCTATTTTACGCCTCTTAACGGTTTTATGACTATGGGTGATGCAGTTAGTGTTGCAGAATCAATGAGGACAGAAGAGGGCATCTTTTGGCCGGTACCCATACTGAATCTAACTAATAAAATCGACGAAATTAAAGATGTTAGTAGAATTGCATTGCGTGACCCTAACATTACTGGAAACCCTATTCTTGCCATAATGGATGTCCATGGCATAGAAGTTATTTCTGCGCAAAAAAAAGATGCGATTGCAGAAAGAGTTTATGGCACGCTTGATTCTAAACATCCAGGGATATCAGTATTTAAAGAATTGGGTAACTACTGTGTTTCCGGGCCAATACAGGTATTGAGTTTTAGTTATTTCGAACAGGATTTTAGAGGGACATTTAAAACTGCTGTTGAAATTCGTAAAGATATTGATGACCTTGGCTGGAGAAAAGTAGTCGCTTTTCAGACGCGTAATCCTATGCACCGGGCTCATGAGGAACTTTGCCGCATAGCGATGGAGCGGCTTGATGCTGATGGCATCGTGATTCATATGTTGCTCGGCAAGTTAAAGGAGGGAGATATTCCCGCGTCAGTGAGAGATTTATGTATTCGAAAAATGGTCGATATTTATTTTCCGGTTAACACGGTAATTGTTAATGGTTATGGCTTTGATATGTTGTATGCCGGTCCTAGAGAAGCTCTCCTTCATGCGCTTTTTCGTCAGAATATGGGTGCCACGCACCTAATAGTGGGGCGCGATCATGCTGGTGTAGGCAACTACTATGGTGCATTTGATGCACAAACAATTTTTGATGAAATTCCATCGGGTGCACTAGAAATTGAAATTTTTGCAGCTGATCATGCAGCGTATTCTAAAAAACTTAACCGCGTTGTTATGATGCGTGAAGTAACGGACCATGAGCTAGATGACTATGTCATTTTATCCGGAACGCGAGTTCGAGAGCTTTTGAGTGATGGGGTCAATCTTCCACCAGAGTTTTCCAGGCCAGAGATTGCCAGTATCCTGATGGATCACTACCAATCCTAGTAATGCTTACGTACGCTTTAGTTTTTTATGTTTTACTGATAAATTTTTCAGATCTCAAACTATCATAGTAGTCAGGGGTTGGGTCTAGTCCTGCTTAGGCGTAGAGTTAGCAGAAGATTTTATATGGGGTGTGCTTATCGAACCTGAAGAAAAATCTCGTTCAGCAATAACAATTGCAGTGTCAGTAATTGCATTCGTTGTAGTTATTTATGGTATGCAGGCTGCGAGAGTGATTTTAGTGCCTTTACTAGTTGCAGTTTTTGTAGCGATATTATGTGCGCCTGTCATGAAATACTTGGAGCGCCAACGAGTTCCAACAGGTCTTGCTGTAGCAATGGTTGTTATTCTTATTGTGGGTATCATGGTGTTAGCAGGCAGCTTCGTTGGCGGTTCCATTGGTGCTTTCAATGAACGATTGCCTTTTTATCAGGAGAGACTTAACGAAAGACTTACAGATATTGCTGCTTTGTTCGGTCAACAGATTACTGTAGGTCGGTTAATTGAAAGTGTTCAGCCAGGATCAGCTATGGGGTTTGCGGCCAACCTTCTAAACTCTTTACAAGGGCTGCTAGCTAATTTTTTTCTTATTATGTTCACTGTGATTTTTATCCTTCTTGAGTCCTCTACTTTGCCAGCTAAAATGCAGCTCATGATGCGTAATTCTCGAAGTGATACCGAATATTTCAGAAAGTTCACAGAGAGTTTGCAGAGGTACTTAGGGATAAAAACGCTAACAAGTCTTTCAACAGGGCTTGCGGTTGGTATTCTTACAGGGATATTTGGGCTTGATTTTCCCGTTCTCTGGGGGCTTCTTGCGTTCCTTCTAAATTATGTTCCCAGTATTGGTTCACTTATAGCCGCAATTCCTGCTGTTTTTATAGCATTGATACAACTTAGTCTGTTGCAGGCATTAATGATAGGGCTAGGTTATTTTGTAATTAATATCGCTATTGGCGGAGTGATTGAGCCTCGAGTTATGGGTCGGGGTTTAGGTCTTTCTACATTAATTGTTTTTCTTTCCCTGGTTTTTTGGGGGTGGATATTTGGACCAGTAGGAATGATATTGTCAGTGCCGCTTACAATGACAGCGAAAATTGCTTTGGAGTCTAGTGAGAAGACAGCTTTAATAGCAGCACTATTAAGTGCTCCAGAACGCACAAGTTAATTAAGCATATGAAGACCACGCAAGTTAGCCTTCGTGATCAAATAGAACGGCTACTTCCAAATTGGAGAACTTGGTACCCTAGCGTTTTTGACGCTGCTCGTGATCTTGGCTTGATAAGGGCGAGAGTTTGTTCTCCAGATAGTCTACTTTTGTCTAACAGACATTCGAAAATTCGCCAATCGGCGAATCAAGAACACCGAAAAAAATGGGGTGGAGAGAAGTAGATTGGTTTTTATAAATTACTGCTATTAGTGATCAGTAGTTCCATAAATTTGGGATTTTTTCTGAATTGTACCCGCTGATAAAATCGCTGGATTTGCCTGTTTCTCTATCAAAAGTTTGGCGTTTTACCTTTCCAATGTTCGCTCCATAAATATGAATAGAAATAGACGTTCCATTTGTGAGAGCATTTTTTACTTCATGTATATCCCCAATCTTTGGAGAAAACTCATCAATCTCGCCGGCTCTAAGTGTAACGGTATCTCCTTGGGTAAGTTTGCCAGTTTCATTATCGCGCTTGAAAAGAGTAGATTCTTCAATGCCGGATAATACTCCTACAACCCCCCAGGTCTGATGATTATGTATTGGAGTGGATTGACCTTTACCCCACACAAAACTAACTACAGAGAATCGCTCTAAAGGGTCACAGTGCAGTAAGTACTGACAATAATGATCTGAGTGATGAATGGCGTATTCGGCAGGGAGCCAATCATCTTTTGCGATTAATTTTTTTAACAGCCTGCCAGAAATTAAAATAAGTTCTGTTTTAGTCAACTGATTGGCAATTACATTAGTCATTTCAACTACAAGTTCTCTAAGTGGTTGTAGTTGATCCATTATTAAATATTCATGTATTACTGAAGGTTGCTTTTATAAATATTAAAGTGGTCTGATTCGTATATTACGAAATCGGATATGCCCACCATTGAGTTGAAATGCAATTGGCCCACTCTGGTGTGCATTGAGCTCAGCATCAGCGGTGATAACGCCATTTACCTGTGCCACAATCCTATTTCCCTCAGCTCTGATCTCGTAGTTGTTCCACTTTTCTTCGGTTAAAATATTAGTTGAAGGGGGCACATGATTTACGATTGAACCTGTTTGATTTTGAGGATTCTCCTCGTTTATATCTCTTATATTAATCTCATATCCGCCAGTAGCATTAATTTCATCTGGGCTTTCATTTCGAATAAATATTCCACTATTGGTGCCTGTACTCGGCCAGAATTCAGCTTGGAGCAGAAAATCTGTGTAATAGCCTTTAGTGACCAGATAGGATCTAAAGTCACCAGAGGCTTCTACGTAGTCATCAACTATATTCCACTCCGCATCACCAACTATATTGAAGCTACTTAAATCATGACCAGCGAATAATATCGCCCAATTAGGTTCGCTTAATAATGAGGCTTGAGTAGTTGTTTGAGCTACTTGAGGAGTTGGTGTAGCCGCAACTTCACTGCTAACCCTTTCTTCGGCACTTTCAGCAGACATGTCTTGTTCCGGCTGACATGCAATTAGTGATAGGCCTAATAGACAGGTTAATACGGTTAATGCGCGGTTCATATTCAGCTCCCTGATATTTTTTTAATTAAGCTAATGATGCCCTATCTCCTAGAATACACGACAGCTGGGTTTAGAGCAGCTTTCTATTCATTCAAGACCGATCTGTAAAGATAGCTAATTATTCGGAATCTTTTAGTAAATCAACTTGATTAGAGGCTTTATCTGATTCGCTCACGACGTAGTCTGTCCACATCTCTATAAAATCGAGCTTCTCTTGCCATAAAAGCCGGTACTTGTGGCTACCTTCTACAGTTTTGCTATGAAAAAGCCTCATAACTATATGTTTTTAAAGAAAAAAGTATTTTTGGTGTTTTTTTGATCAATTTAATACAACCCTAGCGTATATCAGAGAATACCTGCCTTACTCCATGCGTTTTCCACAGACTTATCCACAGTATCTGTGGATGAATATTACGTTTGTAGAAGTAATCAAGAAAATTTCAAATAAACTTTATCGAGGAGACCGGATATGCTCAACAAGCTCTCCTACCTCAATTGGTGGTTTGGCCGTCATTTGACTCACTATGATGGTTACTCCGAAGTTTAAAAATGCCCCCACTACTCCTATCCCTTCTGGTGAGATACCAAACAACCAATTCTCTGCTACATTCTCAGCCCAAGGGGCACCAGCCCAGGGCAGGAACAAACCCTTGAAGTATTCAATGTACCCATAGGTGAATACTAACCCGGTGATCATTCCAGCGATTGCACCCTCTTTATTAACCCTTTTAGAAAAGATACCAAGTAAAATTGGAGGAAATAGGGAGGCACCGGCAAGCCCAAATGCAAAAGCTACAACCTGGGCAACGAAAGCCGGAGGGTAGTAACCTAGAAATCCTGCAATAACAATGGCTATGGCAGCAGAGATGCGCCCAGCAAGTAATTCTTTGCGTTCTGAGATATGGGGCATTAAGACCCCTTTAAGTAGGTCATGGGAGATTGCTGCAGAGATCACAAGCAGCAGTCCAGCTGCGGTCGATAACGCGGCGGCAATACCACCCGCAGCTACTAATGCGATGACCCAATTTGGTAATAGCGCTATTTCAGGGTTAGCAAGCACAATAATATCTGGGTCTACCGTCAATTCATTGCCATTCCAGCCGAATGATTCTGCCTGACTTGCGAAATCAGGGTTCTGGTCATTGTAATATTGGATTCTCCCATCACCGTTTCTGTCATTGAATTGAAGTAATCCAGTTGCTTCCCACGTTCTAAACCATTCCGGTCTTTGTTCATAGGCAAGATTTCCGGTTTCTGTGCCTACCGTTCCAGTTTGAATTGTTTGGGTAAGATTTAGTCGTGCCATTGACCCAACAGCAGGTGCGGTGAGATAGAGAAGACCAATAAAAAATAGCGCCCAGCCCGCCGAATATCGCGCATCACGAACTTTAGGGACAGTGAAAAACCGAACAAGAACATGTGGTAGACCAGCTGTACCGAACATTAATGCTGCTGCAATACAAAATATGTCAAACGTGCTTTTGGTTCCGTCTGTATAAGCAGCAAACCCTAATGCAGTGACTACCTGATCAAGCTTTTCTAAAAGATACATTGAGTCACCCTGGACAGGGCTACCAAAGGCAAACTGAGGTATAGCTGATCCAGTGATCTGCAGCGCGATGAAAATAGCTGGCACGGTATAGGCGAAGATGAGTACGCAGTACTGAGCTATCTGTGTATAAGTGATACCTTTCATTCCACCCAATACAGCATAGACAAAAACAATACCCATACCAAAGACGAGCCCAAGCCCAATAGGCACCTCAAGAAATCGTGAAAAAACAATGCCGACTCCGCGCATTTGTCCTGCAACATAAGTAAATGAAATCACGATTAGACAGATCACTGCGACTATACGTGCTGTACGTGAATAGTAGCGTTCACCAATAAATTCTGGGACGGTGAATTTTCCAAATTTTCTAAGATAGGGAGCAAGTAATAGAGCAAGTAGTACATACCCGCCAGTCCAACCCATTAGATAAACAGAGCCGTCATAGCCAATAAATGCGATAAGACCGGCCATTGAGATAAAAGATGCAGCTGACATCCAATCGGCAGCAGTGGCCATTCCATTTGCTAGTGGATGAACTCCTCCTCCGGCTACATAGAAGTCTTTGGTATCAGCGGCTTTAGACCAGATAGCAATGCCTACGTAAAGGACGAAGCTAGCTCCGACTACAAGATAAGTTAGGGTTTTAAGTTCCATGTGGCTTTTTAGTCCTCTTCTAGGCCGTATTTTTTATCGAGATGGTTCATACGCCATGCATAGAAAAAAATCAGCCCTATAAAGCAGATAATTGAGCCTTGCTGGGCAAACCAGAAGCCGAGCTCGAATCCAAAGAATCTGATCTGGTTCAATGGTTCTAACAGGATGATGCCAAACCCAAAAGAAACTGTGAACCAAACTATGAGACAACCAGCAACGAGTTTGAGATTGGCATGCCAGTACTGTTTTTTAATACTATTGTCTTTCACTGGTGTCTCCTTGGAAATTCCATCCGATAGTCTAAGGACACATGGGAATCATTGCCAGTAGTGCCTCATATCTTGATCCGACAGCACAAGTCGACCAGACTACATAAATGCTTAGTCGACGCCGATTTTTTCAGGTGGGTTCATCTTGGGCTCTTAGCCCAATAATTGGTCATGCTGCGTGCGAAGATGGGTTAAGCCAATTTAGAAGTGGGTCTACTGCAGAGGAAGTCACATCAGGTATAGACCTAACTGGAAAGACGGCCTTAGTTACAGGCGTTAACTCTGGTATTGGTTATGAGACGATGCGTGTGCTGGCTTTGCGTGGTGCTCATGTTATCGGTACTGCACGTACACAGGAGAAAGGTCGTGTGGCGTGTGATAGCGTCGAAGGCATGACGACCCCATTGGTCTTAGAGCTTTCTGACTTTGGTTCGGTGGTGGAGTGCGCAGATAGCGTGAGTAAGATGGGTATGCCGATTGATATGCTGATCTGTAATGCAGGAGCCATCTTTTCTGAGCTGCGACAGATCAATGGCATTGAGGCACATTTTGTAGTCAATTATTTGGGTCATTTTATTCTTGTTAATCGACTATTAGAGCGTGTAATTTCAGCACCTCAAGGACGCATTGTTATTGTCGGAAGCCGAGCACATCAATCTGCGCCCTCGGATGGAATTCAATTTAATGACCTGTCTGGAACCACATGGTTTAATCGCCAGACTGCCTATGGCCATTCAAAACTTGCTAATGGCCTACATTCTTTAGAACTGTCCCGACGGCTCAAGGACACACGAGCCACTTGTAACGTAATACACCCAGGCGTTGTTCAAACAAACATAGCCAGGGATCTTCCTCATTGGCAGCAATTAGCTTTTCGCTTATATGGTTATCTGTTTTTAAAGGACCTTGAGGAGGGTGCTGCAACCACTAGTTATGTGGCTACTCATGAGAATCTTACAGATGTGAATGGCTGTTATTTTGCAGATAGCAACCCAGTTGCCTCAGATGAAAATATGCAAGATGAGCAAATGGCTTCCCGGCTCTGGGATGTATCTGAGAGTCTCACAAGCAATTACCTAGCCTAGGCACTTATTAGAGTCGTTATATTTAGAGCTCTCTTTGGTTCAGACGCTACCAATTTGATAAATAAGTAAGGCCCCAATATAGCCTATAGCCGTCATATAGCTCCATGCAAACACTGGCCATCGCCAAGTATTGGTTTCACGTTTAATAACCGCCAGTGTAGCTGCGCACTGTAGGCACCAAGCAAAAAATACAAGTAGCCCAAGTACCGTTGGTAGCGTGAAAACAGTTCGTCCATCTGGCCAAGTTGCGGACCTTAATCTTTCGACAAGGCTAGTCTCATCTGCTTCAGCACCAACGGCATAAATTGTTCCCAGAACTGCAACTACTACTTCTCGAGCAGGGAAAGCAGCAATTACTGCAGCTGAGATTCTCCAATCCCAACCAAGTGGCGTAAAAACTGGTTCAATCCAATTACCCATTCTGCCTAAATAGCTTTGTGCTAATTGTGCTGCTGCAGCTTCATTGTCAATCGTATTTAACTCAGTTTCGAGGATGCTGCCAGTGAGTACCGTACTTGCTTGAGCCTGAGCTTCAACCCGTTCTGTTTCGATGTTAGTTGAACGAGGAAAGTAAGCCAGTGCCCATACTAGTACCGCTACTGTAAAAATGACTGTTCCTGCCCGTCTTAAAAAAATACGAGCTCTATCGAGTAGTTTTAGTAAAACTGTACGGAAACTTGGTATGTGAAATTCTGGTAGTGCAAGAATAAAAGTGGGATTAGGTCCTCGTAGAGCCGAACGTTTAAGTAGCAAAGCCGTTCCTATGCCACCAATTATTCCTAACATGTATAGCCCAAAGAGAACCAGACCTTGAAGGTTAGCGAAGCCAACATTAATGTTAGGAACAAATGCAGCGATCAGTAGGGCGTATACAGGTAATCTTGCTGAACATGTCATAAATGGTGCAGCTAGAATTGTCGCGATACGATCTCGCCTATCAGGTATTACGCGAGTAGCCATAATGCCTGGTACAGCACAGGCAAATCCTGAGATCAGAGGAATAACTGACTGCCCAGAAAGTCCGGCTGCGCGCATAGCTCGATCCATAAGAAAAGCTGTTCGTGCAAGGTAACCAGTATCTTCCAAGACGATGATGAATAAGAAAAGGATGAGTATTTGCGGTAAAAATATTACTACGCTACCAACCCCTGCGATTACACCATCTGCTATAAAGCTACTTATGATCCCTGGTGGTATGACATCCTGCACCCAAGTACCGAGCCCTATGGTTGTATTATCAATAAAATCCATCAATGGCGTAGCCCAAGCAAAGACAGCTTGAAAAATTGTTGCCATTAATCCAAAAAATAATGCTGTGGCTGTCAGTGGTCGATTTATCCAGTTTGTTATCTTTGTTGCCCACCTAATGGGCGCTTTAGCCTTACTTTCTAAGATAGGTAACGCTTCTTTGATCCAGCTATATCGAACTCTTGCCTCAACAGCAATGGGTGGTTCACTCCCACATAATTCAGTGCGGTATCTTAGAAGTTCCGAATTGGTTTCTGGGCCCAGAACATTTTGAATAGATTCTATTGCTACAGGATCTGCATTTATGATCGCACGTTCAATATCTACAAGTTTAAGTGAAGATTCGCCTATTTTTTGTTGTAGTTCATTTGAAGCATTACGCAATTCTTTCCAATAAGAATTCTTTTGTGGGTAATTTTTTCCGATAGTATTGCGTATGACGGTATCCAGAGACCTCATGCCTTTGCCCGTAGTTGCGACAAGTTCGCATACAGGGACACCTTGGAACTTGTCTTGTAACTGGCGTGTATTAATACTTATGTTTTTGATAGTCGCATCATCAGTCATCGTCAATGCGATCACTATGGGGCGTCCTAGTTCTACCAGTTGTTGAAGAAGGTATAACCCCTGATAAAGCCTAGTAGCATCGATGACTGCGATAATAAGGTCTGGCTGAGGCGTGCCTTCAACACGTCCTAATAGCACATCAACGGCAATGCTTTCGTCTGCCGATTGTGGACTCAAAGAATAAATGCCAGGCAGATCAATCAGGTCATAAAGCGATCCGCTTAAATTTAGCTTACCTATTTTTTTCTCAACTGTTACGCCTGGGTAGTTTGCGGTTTTCTGGCGTAGCCCGGTCAATCGATTAAAAATGGTGCTTTTACCAGCATTAGGGTTGCCTACTAGGGCTATAGTCATTCCTTGGGAAATTGTTAAGTTTTCTATTGGTACTGAGCTTATTGCTGGTTCAGCCATAAAAATTAGCCCCCATCTTTTTTAGCAGCAATAGTGACGGTGAAGTGTTTTGCGTCTGTTTGGCGAAGTGATAAAGCACTTCCATGAATGAGAAGCTCAATAGGATCTCCGCCTAGAGAACGGCCAAGGAACTCAATTTCTATCCCCTCTACCAATCCCATGACCATGAGTCTCTGTACGCTATTTTTTTGACTATCAATAGCAATAATCTGAGCCCTATCGCCTCTGTTAAGTTCTGCCAGTGTCACGTGAGAACCTCTCCTCAGATAAAGCTAAATGATAATGATAATTATTCTTATTATTGTACTAAAAAACACATAAACCCACTTCAGCATGATTACTGGCAGTTTCTCTGTTGGTTAAAGTGATCGA
>JAQWRR010000066.1 GCA_029243585.1 Gammaproteobacteria bacterium | reverse complement strand
TGATATGGTAGCTCAGACCTAAGCGTGGGACGTAGGTGTTGTGTATCTGTTAGAGGAAAAGCTTTTTCTTTTGTTCTAGTCAGACTCATCTTACGAAGAGACAATCGATGTGCAATAAGTTCTTCAAGCGCAATTCTTCGCTGGCATGGGTGAGTTTTATTAATTAGGGCACTTAACTCACTACCCTGTGGAGGACGATGCAGAAATCGTAATGAATCGTTGAGTGCCGGCCAATCATTAGTCAGATAATCACGAATGTAATCAGTCATAGGATTGTTCTCTAAGATAACAAGGGCCTGATCGGTAAGTTGTCTTAAACGTTGTTGGTGAATACCTTCTGTGGTTGGATATACGGGCGTTAGAACATTATCTGGAGGATCTGAGTCCAAACTTAATACTTTATATTCTGGGTGAACCATTTCGGGTCCTGTCGGACCAGCTCTCACATCACCAAAACATCTGATTCGCACTCCTCGGGTTAATTGTTTTTGTTGGGAATTATTAAAATAAAAAAACCTCAGAGTAAGCGAACCTGTCCCATCAGCTATGCGACACAGAAGTGATCGGCGACGTCGGAAAACTACCTCAGCAAGCTCTAGTTCACCTTCCACTAAAACTTTACTACCAGGACGTAATCCGCCTAAAGGTTGTATCTCCGTCCGATCCTCATAACGAATAGGCAAAAGATATAGAAGATCGCCAATACAATCGACGCCGAGCCTTTGTAAACGTTGTGCCACCCAAGGGCCTACTCCCCTTAAAGTAGCTACTGAACTATCTAGTGCTGTGCTTACACTCACAAAACATTCAGACCACTAAGATAGCGTCTATCTCAACCGCAGCTGCTTTTGGAAGAGAAGCCACACCGACCGTCACGCGAGCCGGAAACGGCTCTTCGAAATAATTAAGCATAACCTTATTCACACTTTGAAAATTATCGAGATCAGTAAGATAGATAGTCAACTTCACAGCATGGGCAAGTTCAGATTCGGCGGCCCTAGCAATAGCACTAAGGTTTTCAAAAACCTGTTGTGCCTGGGCGTTAATGCCTCCGCTTACCAACTCCATAGTTGATGGATCCAATGGGGTCTGACCTGAAATATAAACAGTATCTCCAACACGAACTGCCTGACTATATGGGCCAAGAGCAGCTGGTGCAGCGTTAGTATGAATGATTTGCTTTTTCATCTATTAAAATTAGCTGGCGGGTCGAACAACACGTACCACACCTGGGTTAGTACGAATGCTGCGTATAACCTGAGCAAGATGCTGACGATCACGTACATTTAACCGAAATATCAATATTGACTCATCGTCGTCTGTTTCAACATTGACATGAGCAATATTACTTAGAGTTGCTGAAATTCTACCGGCAACCTCAGCAAGTAACCCAACACGATTCAAGGTTTTTACCTGAATCTCTGATTGGAATTCACCTTTGATCCCCTTACGCCAATCAATTGGAATCCACTTAGAGGGATCTTTGCGGTATTCAGCAATATTGTTACAAATACTTCTATGTATTACCACGCCTCGTCCAGTAGACATATACCCAACAATCTCATCACCGGGGATTGGGTGACAACACCCTGCATATGAAACTAAAAGTCCCTCGGTCCCGGCAATATCTAATGGCTTAAGTTGATTTATTGCATCTCCTTCAACATCAACCTGCTGGGAAAGCATTCCAGCAATAACTGGTGCTAAACGCTCTCCAAGGCCAAGCTGCTCATAAACTTCATCCATATCTGCCATTCGAAGCTCTTCAAGCAAACTATTAATTCTCGACTTACCTAAACGCCTTAGGTTCAAGGAATACGGTCTTAACGACTGACTCAAAAGACGTTTTCCTAATTCTTGAGCCTCATCCTTTTTGAGTCCCTTGAGAAAATCTCTTATCGCATTCCTGGCCTTCGCAGTACTGACAAAATTAACCCAATAAGCCTGTGGTTTTGCTGACCGAGCAGTAACAATCTCAACAGTTTCACCATTATTCAGCGTCGTCTTTAGAGGAACAGGTCGTCTATCTATTTTAGCAGCTACGCATCTATTACCTACATCAGTGTGCACTGCATAAGCGAAATCAACCGTACTCGCTCCACGAGGCAACCGAAGGATTTCCCCACCAGGAGTAAACACATAAACTTTATCGGGGAAAAGGTCTACCTTGACCGTCTCTAAAAATTCTTCCGAATTCGCCGCCTGCTGCATCTCCATAAGACCTTGCAACCAAGCTCGTGCCCTAGCTTCTGCCGTATAGGTATATTTATCCACCGCCTTATATTGCCAATGAGAAGCCACACCTTTGTCCGCTGCATGATCCATTTCCTCAGTCCTAATCTGAACCTCTAGCGGCATACCCTTAGGACCAAACAAAGTTGTATGGAGAGACTGATAACCATTTACCCTTGGAATAGAAATAAAATCTTTGAATCGACCAGGCATGGGCTTATAAAGCTCATGAACCAATCCAAGAACTCGGTAACAATTGTCAATATCAGGAACAACAATTCTTACACCAAAAACATCTACAATTTCTGAAAGATGAATTTTTTTACGTTTCATCTTTGAATAAATACTATAAAGATGTTTTTCTCGAGCCACTAATCGCCCACTAATTTCTCGGGTGCTCATACTCTTTTTGAGTCTAGCCTCAATTTTTCGAAGAAACTGGCGCTGAGTTCCGCTTGCTTTGCGGAGTGCGGTATCTAACACTCTATATCGGAATGGGGCATAGGCCTTAAAGCCAAGATCTTCAAGTTCTGTTTTTAAACCATAGATCCCAAGCCGATTTGCTATGGGCGCATATATCTCAAGCGTTTCCTTCGCTATGCGACGACGCCTTTCCAGAGATAGTGAATCAATCGTTTGCATGTTATGCATTCGATCTGCAAGCTTGACGAGAATCACTCTAAGATCCTTAATCATCGCTAGCAGCATTTTGCGAAAACTTTCTGCCTGAGCTTCAGCTGCGCTATGAAAATTTAACTTGTCTAACTTACTGACACCGTCTACCAGTGCTGCGACATCATCACCAAACCTAGTCTGTATGTCTTGAAGCGAGTAATTAGTATCTTCAAGAACATCATGTAGCAATGCTGCTTTAATAGTCCCAGCATCAAGGTGCAAATCAGCTAAAATTTTGGCGACTGCTATTGGATGACTAATGTAAGGGTGTCCACTCAGACGTTGTTGTCCTTCATGAGCTCTTGCGCTTAACTCATACGCATCAACAATTCCCTCGAGGTCTTCTTCCGGGAGATAAGTTTCTAAGGTTGCTACCAGACGACTAAATTCATCCCCCCGCCAAACTGCAGAAAGTCTTTCTCGGAGAGCAGCAGCATTATTCATGTTTTAATTTCTAAGCCTTGCCTGGACTGTTACCCCGGATCTTCATGTTTTTATTTGCTGCTATCTGATAGGCGCTACTGAACGATTTGACAGTTCCTCTGGAAGGTCCGCGGCAGCCCGCTCTGCATCAAGCAGCTCATCTAAGGACTGGTCTGGCTGATCAAGTATGCTTTCTGTTATATGACCTTCGGCTACCTCACGCAAAGCTACCACTGTTGGCTTATCATTCTCCCAAGGCACCAAGGCTTCAGCGCCATTCGCAAGTTGGCGGGCGCGCTTTGCAGCCACGAGTACTAGCTGAAACGTATTCTCTACACTTCCAATGCAGTCTTCTACTGTTATTCGGGCCACGTTGAACCCTCCTTTAAATGCGATCTATAGATTAAGTTTACTGCAATCGCCCTAAGCCTGACCACAAAAGAACTCAAGTAGAGCGATTAAAAGCATCAAACACTAATAAAAAACTCAAGATTTCAATATATTTTCTGCTTTTCGTCGAATGTTCAGGGAAGTAGTTAGATTAGTAGGGTCACGATCATCCAATATAGCCTCGAATTCTTTAACCGAGGTTTCCAAGTCTTCGCTAATCAAAACATAATCAAATACATCCCAATGCACCATATCTGTGAGTGCATCTCTCAATCGTCTATTTATTGATGCCTCTGAATCGGTGCCTCTACCTCTGAGACGACGCTCCAATTCCTTACGACTCGGTGGAAGAATAAATATCCCAATAGCATCTGCCGTACGAGATCGAACTTGACTTGCACCTTGCCAGTCAATTTCAAGTAAAACCGTTTCGCCTTTTTGCAATAGACCATCAACATGCTCTCTGCTTGTTCCATACCAATGGTCAAAAACCTGCGCAGACTCGAGGAAAGCATCTTTTGAAAGCATTGCATCAAATTCTTCCTCTTTAACAAAGAAATAGTCTTTACCATGAACCTCTGACTGCCTTGGACGCCTAGTTGTATATGAGACTGAAAATCTGATCCAAGGTCGGCGTCGGATTAGCTCATGAACTAAGGTTGTCTTTCCAGCACCTGACGGCGCTGATACGACAATTAGACTGCCTCGCTTATGCCCTGACACTTAAATTACTCCAGATTTTGCGCTTGCTCACGCATTTGCTCAATCAGCACCTTGAGGTCAACACTATCACGGGTTAGGTCACCATCCTGCACTTTAGAAGCTAAAGTGTTTGCTTCACGATTCAATTCTTGAATTTGAAAATCAAGGCGTCGGCCTATTGGTTCATCAAGACGAAGCATCTCCTCCAACTCCTGTACATGACCTTCAAGACGGTCCATTTCCTCTGAAATGTCTAAACGTTGTATAAGCAATACAGCTTCCTGTTCTAATCTTTCTGGTTTTAAGTCAATGCTTAATTTTTCAAATTTTTTTAAAAGTTTTTCATACTGATATTTCTCCAAATCTGCAATACGGGGACGTATAAGTGCAATAATTTTTGAAATTCCATTACAACGTTCCAAGAGTGCTGCTACTAAACGCTCACCCTCACTTTCACGGGCTACCAAAAGTGAGTTTAGTGCATTGTCTAGTGATTCTATAACAGCTTTTTCTAGAGTTGCGTCCATACGATTTGTCTCTATCAAAACCCCAGGCCAACGTAGCAACTCGCCCACTGTGAGTGGGTGTGCATCTGGAAATATTGCTTGTACTTCCGTTTGAAGAACGTTCGCTTGTTCCAGAATTTTATTATTTAGTGTTGTTTTCTGAGTATATCCCTCTGCCAAGACAGCCTTTAAGGTGCAATCAATTCTACCGCGACTAAGTAACGAATTAACTCGGACACGGCAGTCTGGTTCAAAACGGCGAAGATCTTCTGGAAGTCGCACTGAAACCTCTAAAAATCGATGGTTCACACTGCGAAGCTCCCAAACTATTTTTAATGGCTCAACTATTGCTTCTGATCTGGCAAATCCTGTCATGCTTTTTGGCATCTTTACACCTAATTTTTTCTCTAAGAACCAACTTCAAAGTCAAATGGAAGCAAATATATCCTGTAAAGTCTAAGATATGAGGAGATCTGGTACGAGCCTCTTTAATAATTGCAGATATAAGCGAATCAAATCTTATAGGCGATTAACCATCTAACATTAGTGTTTTCAATTGCGGCTTTGTATTGCTTATTTGGATTGGACTTAGGAGTTGATCATGCGCCCTAGTGGAAGGAATGTAGAAGAAATGAGGCTTGTTAAGTTCACCAAGGACTACTCACCCTATGCAGAAGGTTCTGTATTAGTGGAGTTTGGTAATACACGTGTTATCGCTACCGCAAGTGTAGAGTCACGAGTGCCTCGCTTTCTAAAAGGTAAAGGTGAAGGATGGGTGACAGCTGAATACGGAATGCTCCCACGCGCCACTCATACTAGAAATCAGCGTGAGGCTGCAAGGGGCAAACAAAACGGTCGAACTCTTGAAATACAGAGACTAATAGGACGAAGCTTAAGGGCCGTAGTAGATCGTGTAGCTCTTGGAGAACGAACAATTACAATTGACTGCGATGTCTTACAAGCAGACGGTGGTACGCGTACAGCCTCGATAACAGGAGGATATATTGCACTAGCTCTTTCAGTTAAAAAGCTCCTCAACGAGGGACAACTGGCTCATAACCCTATACACGGTAAAGTAGCGGCAGTATCTGTTGGAATATATAAAGGTCAACCAGTTCTTGACCTAGACTATGATGAAGATTCCGAGGCCGAGACCGACATGAACATAGTCATGAATGAGGCCGGGGGGTTCATCGAAGTTCAGGGAACTGCCGAAGGACATGCATTCCAGAGAAGTGAATTCGATCGACTGTTAGATCTAGCGGCAAAAGGAATAGATGAGCTCGTCGAGAAACAAGATATCGCAATCGGCCAAAAAATATAATGGAGAATAGCTGGGTTTTTGCAAGCGGTAATCCTGGAAAACTGAAAGAGGTGGAGGAGCTCTTATCACCAGCTGGTCTAAAAATAGTACCGCAAAGCGATTTCAATATAGATCCGGTAGAAGAAACTGGTTCAACTTTTTTAGAAAATGCTCTTCAAAAAGCAAGGCATGTTGCTTTACAAACTGGACAGCCTGCAATCGCTGACGATTCTGGGTTAGTTGTCGACGCTTTGTTAGGACAACCTGGTATTCGATCAGCACGCTTTGCGGGGGATAATTCGAATGATAATGATAATGTTTGTAAGTTGCTAAATGCGCTTGAAAACGTAACTAAAGCACGCCGGGGAGCGCATTTTTACTGTGTTGTTATAGCAATAAAAAGTCCAACTGATCCAGCCCCATTAATTGGCATTGGCACTTGGTCTGGGGCCATTACTAAGGAACCAAGAGGAGAATATGGGTTTGGGTATGATCCAGTCTTTCTGATTCCAAAGCTTAAATGCACAGCGGCTGAGCTCCCACCCGAAGTGAAAAATCGTCTAAGTCATAGAGCAAAAGCTTTGGCTAAAATTCTAAGATTACTATCTACAAACGCCAGCTATAGCTAATGGTAATGAGATATTAAAGCGTCTTTTTATGCACAACTAGCAACTAGTCTCAGTTAATCAAGGATGTTGCAGTGCAATTCTCGGGCAAAAAATCTTTTTAAGCTTATAACCATATGTTTTATATAGATATATTTTAAATGATCATTTTTTGGCCAATTTATAATAAATATCATTAGTAACATGGGTTTGCAGCATAATTTAGTAAGTCTTCCACAAAGTTATCCACAGTATTTGTGGATAACTAATTTCTATGCCAAACCTGGGTTTTATTTGCTAAATTATGCCTAAAACTATGATCATGGCTTGTTTTGAGCCTGCGAGAGAAGTATGCTCACGCGCCGATTAAGTAAAGATTCGGATATGAAGCCCGAAATACATCCAGATTATGCCGATATTCAAGTAGCATGTAGCTGCGGTAACGAGTTTACAACTCGTTCAACCCTAGGCCGTGACCTACAGGTTGAAGTTTGCTCTGCCTGTCACCCTTTCTATACTGGCAAACAAAAGATAGTCGATAGCGGTGGGCGAGTTGATAAGTTTCGTCAACGTTATGGGCGTTCATCAGAAACTGAGTCGACTTAGGCATATAATAGCCACGTTAACGTTAGGTAACACAGAGTTATCTCTGCACTGCTATAATAAAGCCTCTTTGTTGCCACCTAAGCTCCTAGTCGGGTTTAAAAATACTTATTGTGGGTTTGGTTTTGATTCCAATAAAAGCCAACTTAATAAAAATTACAAGGGGGTCACTTTGTACGTATGAACGAGAAGACTTTCAAAATAACCAATCAAGAGTCTGGGAAAGATCTCGGACTAGAACGCCAAGACTCTGTATTAGGCCCAAGTGTTGTTGATATAACCGCGTTATATCGGGAACAAGGCGTATTCACTTATGACCCTGGCTTCGGTGCAACAGCCTGCTGTTCTAGCACCATTACTTATATTGATGGTGAACAGGGTGTGCTCATGTATCGGGGCTATCCAATTGAACAATTAGCAGCACACTCGACATATATCGAGGTTGCATATTTGCTCATGTATGGAGAACTTCCTACACAAGAAGAATTAATAGGATTCGATCAGTCTATCCGTAACCACACCATGTTAAACGAATCATTCCTTCGATTCTTTAATGGCTTTGATCATGATGCTCATCCAATGGCTATGGTGTCTGGAATCGTTGCTTGTATGTCAGCGTTCTACCATGACTCAACAGATATTCAAGATGCAGCCCATAGAGATGTATTTGCTCATCGTATCATTGCAAAAATACCAACGATTGCGGCGGCTGCTTACAAGCATTCGCTCAAACAGCCCTTCGTTTACCCTAAAAATGAATTAGATTACTGTAGCAATTTGCTGCATATGCTTTTTTCTGTGCCAACTGGATCCTATGAGGTTGATCCAATCGCCGCCGAAGCACTAAACCTTTTATTCATACTGCATGCTGACCATGAACAAAACTGCAGCACTTCAACTGTAAGGTTGGCTGGAAGCTCCGGTACAAACCCCTACTCTGCTATCTCCGCCGGTATCTCTGCACTCTGGGGTCCTGCCCATGGTGGTGCAAATGAGGCCGTGATCAATATGCTTGAGGAAGTTGGTAGTTCGGAAAATATTACGCAATATGTTGCTAAGGCAAAAGATAAAAATGACCCCTTTCGATTAATGGGTTTTGGGCATCGTGTCTATAAGAATCATGACCCAAGAGCAACAATAATTCGAAAAATGTGTCACCGCGTACTTGAGAAACTAGGTCGTGAACAAGACACGCCATTATTTGAGCTGGCATTGGAACTCGAGCAAATCGCATTAAAAGATTCTTATTTCATTGAAAAGAACCTTTATCCAAATGTTGATTTTTATTCGGGGATCATCTACCAAGCTCTAGGCATACCAAAATCTATGTTTACCGTGATGTTTGCTATTGCCCGAACGGTTGGATGGGTTGCTCAATGGCGTGAAATGGTTAGAGACCCAGAGACCCGCATCGGCAGACCACGCCAGAGATATATAGGACCAGGCGAACGAAACTATATACCTATTACTAATCGTTAATTTTCTGAGCTAGTTCTTATTCTGCCTGGCTACTTATAAGTTTAAGTATCTTACCTGCATGTGCTCGACGTATTGGACGTTGGTCGATGGGACTCATAGGAGCTTGACGTAAACCTTTCTCAGGAAAAACTAGGGCATCAATTCGTTCGCCCCGATAGGTAAATCGAAACCCTGGAATTAACGAAGTACATCGGCTGTCATAACGGTAGCGACGTTGACAATTACGATAGGTAATGCCGCACTCTTCCAGTTTCATGGCAACATTTTCTGGAGCATCAGAAAATAAATGAAGCTCGATAAATGAGTTTGCCGTAATAGCTCCAGTTAATACAGAACCTGCCAATCTTGTCTCAAAATCTGGAAGTAACGTCATAACCTCAATAGCTAGTCTCCTTAGCTCGGCCAAATATTTTTCATGCTCATCCGGTTCAAAAATTCTATGCCACTCTCTTACACAATCTTCAATTTCAGCATTACTTGGAAGTGCGCCTGCTTCTCGAATTCCAAATCTACGCGCTGCCTTACGCTTAGCTAATCCATAGTCTTGGACACCATGTTCATTAACGAGTCTAGCTGCTTCCTGGGCCAATTTTTCACGTAATTCGATAATGCTAAGCCCTTGCTTAGACATAGTGACATTCCCCCAATTAGCCGGAATTTTATCCGGTCAGATATTTAGAATATAGATTCTGGTTTCGTTAAATTTTCACGAATTGCTTCAGAGTAATTTTGTACAATCGTATGGTCAGGAACATTAGATCCATCTGATTCAGACTGAGGTGCAAAACCTATTCTGAATTTTTCGAAAATACTATTTTCGGCGGTATCAGCAACAAGCCCTGTCTCTGGATTTATGCGCACATCAATAATTCCTGTTGGCCGAAGCATCGCATTTAAACGAGACTTATCAAGAGCTTCTCGCATGAAATCGATCCACATTGGGAGCGCTGTAGATGCGCCTGTTTCCCGTGTTCCCAATGGTCTAACCTGATCAAACCCAACCCAAACCGCTGTTACAATGTCACCGTTATACCCTGCAAACCAAACATCACTAGAATCATTGGTTGTACCAGTCTTGCCACTTAGATCAGTCCGACCAAGCTCACGATAGGCACGTCTTCCAGTTCCGCGACGGACATTATCCTGCAACATATCATTTATAAGATAAGCGTTTTGTGCAGAAATAGTTCTTTCCGTATGGTTTTCACTGGAATAAAGGTCAGAAGATGTCTCAATCAGTAGAGGATCAGGTTCCATGTCTTCACTATTAGTACAGTCCGAGCACGCTAAATCAGGGTTTGCTCTATAAAGTACCTGTCCATTTTCATCTTCTATTGTTTCAATTATATAGGGAACAACACTGTAACCACCGTTAGCAAAGGTTGCATATCCTTGGACAACATCAAGGGGTGCTACACCACCCGACCCTAAAGCTAGCGTGTTATTTCTCGGCAATGCTGTTTGATCAAAACCAAAACCCTTTAAATATTCAACTGTATGGGAAATCCCTGTTACTAGATCAGGACTTCTAAGTATCCTGATTGATACCAAATTCAAGGATTTGATGAGCGCTTCCCTTAAACGAGTTGGCCCATTAATCTCACCTGAATAGTTTTCAGGACGCCAAAATGTTTCTAGTTCAGAACTTTGCTCCACAATCGGCGCATCATTAATAATGCTTGCTGCCGTAAATCCACGTTCAAGAGCAGCGGAATAAATGAAAGGCTTAAAAGCAGAACCAGGCTGGCGGTCTGCGTCCATGGCACGATTGAATTTGCCATTTTTTTTCTCGTCATAAAAGTTAAACCCACCTGTGAGCGCTGTAATAGCGCCATCCTGGGGATCTATAGAAATAAGCGCTCCCTGAACTTCAGGTACCTGCGCAAGACGTAGATCACCAGTCTCTGATAGTTCAAATAACGCTACATCACCAGCTTTTAGAACATCTGCAACCGTCTTAGGAGGTGCGCCTTTTCGATTCTGATTAATATAGGGAGACGCCCATGCAACCGCATTGATGTCTACAGGTATTGTTCCACGGTCAGTAAAGTAAACTTTTGCTTCAAAAATTGGCGCTAAATCTTTTGCTTCGTTAGGGGTCTCTACCGTATTAATCATAAGGTCAGCATCAAGATGTTCCCCTGCCGACAATACTGCTAATTGCTGTTCTACGGTCATTATTTCATTAACACTGACTACCAGCCCTGGAAAAAAGCCAGGAGCGGAGGGAAACTCCTTGATTTTTTCTGTAAGCAATTCATCCCAATCTGATTGAAGCCAGTCAACATTGAATAGAGGACCCCTATATCCATGACGCTTGTCATACCCTATCAACGCCTTATTAAGCGCCATGTTAGAGGCCCTTTGTAAACGTGAATCAATTGTAGTTTTGATTTTAAGTCCAGAATCTGTAGCAGCTTCTTCACCGAATCTTCTTATTGCTTCTCTGTAAGCTCTATCTGCAACATAAGGAGCGTCTAGCTCTTGTGCACGGTCATACAAACGGCTTTCTACCAGATCACCCAAAGCTGCCTGATATTCGACCTGCGTTATGAAGTTAAGCTCTTGCATTCGCCCTAAAACATAATTACGCCGTTGGGCGGCCACATCTGCATTCCTTACGGGGTTATAGAGGGAAGGTGCCGCAGGTATACCCGCAAGAATAGCGGCTTCCGATAAAGTAATTTCGTCAAGCGATTTACCAAAATAAGATTGCGCAGCTGCCACAACACCATAAGAATTTTGTCCGAGAAATGTGGTATTGAGGTAAATCTCAAGAATTTCTTGTTTACTAAATTCCCTTTCTATTCGTAATGCTAGAACCCATTCCTTAAACTTTCGTACCAAGGTTCTATCACGTGTGAGGTGTCTTTGACGAGCAATCTGCTGTGTGATGGTACTACCACCTTGCCTACTATTACCCGCGCTCAGAACAAAATATGTCATTGCTCGAAGGATGCCCTGATAATCGATACCCGGATGCTCAAAAAATCGATCATCTTCTGCGGCAAGCACTGCCTGCACCATTACCTGTGGCATATCCTCATACTGAAGAGGTGAACGTTTCGCGCCAAACTGGCTGATCAAACGGCCATCTCGACTATAGACTGATAGTGGGGTTTGTGGGCGAACGTCCCTCAACTCTTCCGCTTGGGGCAAGCTAGGAGCTACATAAAAATACCCTCCCGAAAGCAAAGCACCAATGCAAAGGAATACGGTGACCATAAAGGTCCCGAAACTCAATAAAATTCTACTGTAAGTGCCCATCTTTAAAGGAGTATTTAACTGCCCTGTAACCCTATTCTAGCTAGAATTTAGATAATAAGCTCTATTATTAGGGTGGCCTTTTATATTATGTAGACTAGACTCAGGCATCGGAATCGATTTAAGGCACTTCAATGACTAAGGCTCACAACGTATTTCTTGTGGGAGCAATGGGTTCCGGAAAAACTTCTGTCGGACGCCAGCTCGCGCGCGAACTAAGCATGGACTTCATTGATAGCGATGAAGAAATTGAAAGATGCACAGGCGTAGATATCAGATTTATTTTTGAAAAGGAAGGTGAAAGCTTATTTCGAGAACGCGAGAAAGCTATAATTTCCAACCTCACTCAAATGGAAAACTTAGTTCTCGCTACCGGTGGTGGCTCCATATTGGATGCTAAGAATCGGCAACTGCTAAACACTAATGGCATAGTTGTATACCTAGAAACTAGTGTTAAGCAGCAGCTTTTACGCACCCAAAAATCGAAAACACGCCCGCTGCTTGTTGGCAAAAACCCTGAAGCTGTCCTGACTCGCCTGATGACGTCTCGTGGACCGCTATATGAGCAAGTTGCACATTTTTCTGTAAATACGGGAAAAAAACGAGTAGCTGTAATTGTAAATGAGATAAAGAAAAAGCTTTTAGAACAAACCTTAAAACCATTGAAATAATAATGCCCCCGGGAACCTATCTAAGATGGATACAATTCAAGTTGCATTAGGCGAAAGAAGCTACCCAATTCATATTGGCCCTGGGCTTATAGATGATCAAGAATTACTGCGCCACTCAATACCTGCAACTCAGGTATTAATAGTCACAAATGAGGTTGTCGCACCCCTTTATTTAAATGCTTTTGAACATGCACTGTCTGCAAAACAACAACATAGCCTAGTACTACCAGATGGAGAGTCAGAAAAAACCCTTGGTTCTTTATCACAGATACTCGACAAGCTGGTCGAACAAGGGTTTCACCGCGACGCCTACCTCGTCGCTCTTGGAGGAGGAGTGATAGGAGACCTTACAGGCTTTGCTGCAGCATGTTATCAACGTGGCATAAAATTTGCGCAGATCCCAACTACACTGCTAGCACAGGTAGATTCCTCTGTGGGAGGGAAAACGGCTGTTAATCACCCCAAAGCAAAAAATATGATAGGTGCATTCCATCAGCCAAGCTGCGTACTTGCCGATACAAATACGCTTAAATCCCTTCCGATAAGGGAGTTTTCTGCGGGTCTAGCCGAAGTTATCAAACATGGCCTAATTATAGACAGTACCTTTTTTAACTGGCTGGAAAACAACCTTCAAGAGGTGCTCGCTCAAGATTCAAGTGCACTAACTCATATAGTTAGTCGAAGTTGCGAAATCAAGGCCGACATAGTTTCCAAGGATGAATATGAGCAGGGCACCCGCGCTCTGCTTAATCTTGGACACACCTTTGGCCATGCGCTTGAATCACTTATGGGTTATGGAGAATGGCTACATGGAGAGGCAGTTTCTATAGGAATTAATTTGGCCGCGGAAACCTCAAAAGAACTTGGCATGATAAAAGCTGACAATTGCGAAAGAATTCGATCTTTGCTGAAGCAAGCCGGTTTACCGGTAACCGACTCCAAGATAGAGCCTGATGCCTTGTTAAAATTAATGAGGATGGACAAAAAAGCTAGTGCCAGCGGAATCCGAATGGTATTACTTGAGGATCTTGGTAAGGCTGTCGTCGTTTCAAGTCCAGATGAAAAAGTTATAAAAAAAATCATTCAAACTCAATCCGTTGTTGGTTCTGTGTGATACGTGCCAGAAGCATTAGCTAATTATGCCGCAACTCCGAACAATTCCCGTGGACGCCTCCACCCTGAAGATAACTCTGACTACCGGACGGAATTTCAACGTGACCGTGACCGTATTATTCATTCAGCGGCGTTCCGACGACTAGTCTATAAAACTCAAGTTTTTGTCAACCACGAAGGGGACCTCTATCGGACTCGTTTAACTCACTCTCTCGAAGTAGCACAAATCGCCAGAACGGTCGCTCGAGCAATGAATCTCAATGAGGACCTGGTTGAGGCAATCAGTCTTGCTCATGATCTTGGTCATACTCCATTTGGACATGCTGGTCAGGACGCTCTTAATGAATGCATGAGGGACTACGGTGGGTTTGAACATAATTTGCAATCACTAAGGGTGGTTGATCAATTAGAAGACAGATATCCCGAGTTTCCAGGTCTTAATCTAACGTTTGAAGCACGTGAAGGAATATTGAAGCATTGCTCTTTGAAAAATGCCCGGATTCTAGGCGAGCTTGGACAACGTTTCATAAAAAGACATCAGCCTAGCCTAGAGGCTCAGATTACTAATATTGCAGATCAAATTGCATATAACAATCATGATGTAGATGATGGCTTAAGATCTGGGTTAATTAAAATCAGCGATCTAGTTGGAATGAGTTTTTTTTCTGATCAACTAAAAATAACCAAAAAACAATACCCGAAACTTACTGAACGCCAACAGTCGAAGGAAGTAATTCGAAGAATGATTGGTAGCCTAGTTACAGACCTGATTGAGACTAGTATGTCCAATATCCAGGACTTCAAACCAGAAAGTATTGATATGATTCGCCAATACAAATATCCATTAATTAGTTTTAGCGAATCGTTTCTAGAGTCTCAAAAAATTCTAAAGCTATTTCTTAGAGAAAATCTTTATAGTCATCCAAAAGTTCGCGAGATGACTAGTCAAGCGCATGAGATCGTATCAATGCTTTTTTTATCACTACTAGAAAACCATAAGCTCATGCCACTTGAACATGCACTTAGCGCTAATCAGGCACATAAAGAAATAGGGCTAAATGGTTCTGCACGAATTGTTGCTGACTATGTGGCAGGCATGACAGATCGCTTTGCATTGCAGTTTTATGAGGACTTAAAAAAATAACCTGGAAAGCAATAATACAAATGCTAAATACACGCTACTCTATCTGTGGCTCTGCTAGAATGTACGAGTGTCATCAGATAAAACCTCAGACTTTTATATCCCTCCAAACCAACGCCTCATTGTTGCATTGGATGTCCCTAATATTGATGAGGCAAAGTCCCTCGTAGACAAGCTAGGAAGTACCGTAGAGTTTTATAAAATTGGTCTCGAACTTGCTACAACTAGGGGCTATTTTGACCTATTGAACTGGTTGACTAATCAAGGTAAAAGTGTTTTTGCTGACCTAAAACTTTATGACGTCCCAGCTACAGTCTCAGCTGCTGTAAGACAGTTGCGTAACTCAGGAGCTACTTTCCTTACCGTGCACGGCGACAAATCTATTATGGAAGCAGCTGCTTCAGAAAAGGGAGACCTTCAAATACTTGCAGTAACAGTACTAACAAGTATGGATAACGAAGATTTAAAGCAAATGGGCATTGAGTTGAATGTAGAGGATTTAGTACTTGAACGCGCAAAACTCGCTATATCTAGTGGCTGCGATGGAGTAATAGCATCTGGACTTGAAGCACAAACTCTTCGACAAATACTAGGAAATGAGGCAACAATCGTAACCCCAGGTATCCGACTAACTGATTCTTCTGTCATTGATGATCAGAAACGCATTGTGACCCCAAAAAGTGCTTTTGAGGATGGCGCAAATTATATAGTCGTTGGTCGTCCGATCCGTAATGCCACGGATCCAAAAAGTATGGCAGAAGCTATACAAGCAGAAATTGCCGCTGCCCTCTAATAAATACAAATAAAGATATTGGGTTTGCTGTCAGGAAACGGCTTGACTAACCCGGTCAATTTAGATCTACCGCATACTCTTTTAAAGTTTCTAGTGGAACAATCTCAAGCGCACGGATATGCGATCCACGTAGCATCACGCGAGGTGCCATACCATGTTGTTGGGCCTCAAGCCATCGAGCCGCACACAGACACCAACAGTCGCCCGGTTTTAAACCTGGAAAGCCGAATTCAGGTTTTGATGTGGTCAAATCATTTCCTCTGAATCTAGAAAATTCTAGGAACTCTCTGGTTACCTGAACACACACGGTATGTGAGCCAAAATCATCATCGCTCGTGTTACAACAGCCATCACGAAAGAATCCAGTCAGCGGATTTTCACAGCAACTTTCTAACGTCTCACCCAAAACATTTATAGGCTTATCCATTATTCTCGTAATTCTCGTAATTCTCGTCTAAGTATTTTTCCAATATTGTTTTTTGGTAGTTTATCCATGAAAACTATGTCTCGAGGTCTTTTATAACCTGTTAGATTCTTACGACAATACTCCATCAGCTTTTCTTCTTTAAGCAGTGGTGTTTTTCTAACCACAAATAATCGTACAGTCTCACCTGAATATGCATCAGGAATCCCCACTGCAGCTGCCTCTATAACTTCTGGATGCGCAACAATCACATCCTCTATTTCATTTGGGTATACATTAAATCCTGATACTAGTATTAGGTCTTTTTTACGATCCTCAATATATAAAAATCCATGCTCATCTATTCGACCAATATCACCAGTTTTGAGCCATCCTTCATCAGATAAAACATCTGTTGTTGCTTTAGAGTTTTTCCAGTATCCACTCATAACCTGGGGACCACGAATATGTATTTCACCCACCTTACCTAGATTCATAGCCGTCCCAGCTTCATCACAAATTATTACTTCTGTAGATGGCAGTGGCAATCCAACTGAGCCATTAAACTTAAACATATCTAATGGGGTAGCACTCACAATCGGTGAAGCTTCAGTAAGGCCATAGCCTTGAGCTAAAGATCTGCCTGTTATAGCCTGCCATTCCTTCGCAATGCTTGCCTGAACTGCCATTCCTCCGCCCATTGTTGCTTTGTGTTTACTAAAATTAATTCGTGAAAATCCTGGATAGTTTAAAAGAGCATTGAATAAAGTATTGACACCCGTGAGATATGTAAATGGTTGACGCCTTAGCTCTCTAATCAAACTTCTTATATCACGAGGGTTAGTTACTAAGAGGTTATGCCCTCCAAGATTTATAAAACAAAGTAAATTAGCGGTTAAAGAAAATACATGGTAAAGCGGTAATGGCGTAACAACTAAATCACCACGACCATTTAGAAATGGTTTTGCCCATGCAGCGGCCTGTAAAACATTGCTTACCATATTTCTATGCGTAAGAATCGCTCCCTTAGGAGTACCGGTAGTGCCTCCAGTGTATTGGAGGAAAGCGGCATTTTTACTACAAATAGTTACATCTTTATAATATGAATTTTTACCCTTGATGATTGCTTTTAAATAACTCTCAGCTATCTCGATTTTCCAGCTAGGTACAAGTTTTTTTATATGTCTTACGAATAAATTTGTCATAGCTCGTTTGAAAATTGGGAAATGGTCTCCCACCGCTGTGACAATAACTTTTTCTAGTTTTATTTTTGATAATACGCTCTGCAATACAGCAGCAAAATTTTCTAAAACAATAATTGCTTTAGCACCACTATCGCTAAGTTGATGCTCCAATTCCCGAGCCGTGTAAAGTGGATTTACATTTACTACAACCATTCCCGCTCTCAATATGCCAAATGTGACTATGGGATACTGAAGAAGATTAGGTAGCATTATCGCAACCCTGTCTCCTGGCTGAAGATTGGTATCCGACTGAAGGTAAGCGGCAAAATGGCGGCTTAACTGATCAACCTCTTCGAATCGCATTGCCACGCCACTATTGGAAAAAGCGGTAAGACCTGCATTTTTCTGAAAACTATCTTCAAGCAATTCCTTTAAAGAATTAAACTCATCAGGGTTTATCTCGGCTGGCACACCGTTTGGATAGGATCTTAGCCAAGGCCGAAGTTCATCCATAAAAACAAGCTAGGCGTATGTATTTAGCAGGTAGCATTAATATTATCTTAGGGAAATACAGTGCTAGAGAAAATTTACCAAAATCGTCCAGACATTTTCCATCATAACGCGATTGCCACTTTCATTTGGGTGAATACCGTCGGACTGCATCAAATCTGAGTTTAATGCGACACCCTTCATTAAAAACTCTACTAGTGGCACGCTAAACTCTTCAGAAAGTTCTGGGTATGTCATGGCAAACTGGCTGGTGTATAAAGCCCCATAGTTAGGTGGAATCTGTATACCAGTAAGAATTGGCATCGCCCCTTGTGCCTCGGTAAGCCTAAGCATAGCGCGCAAATTTTCACGTAATTGCTCCACTGATTGCCCACGCAATCCATCATTACCACCAAGTTCGATGATAACTATTACAGGGTTATAACTGTCTAATAGCGCCGGTAAACGCGCCAACCCTCCAGAACTCGTATCACCTGGAACGCTGGCATTTATTATTTCATATCCGTAACCTTCTGCTGTCATTCGTTCCTGTAGCATTGTGACCCAGGATGATTCAATACGCAGTCCATAACCGCTGCTTAAAGAATCTCCAATGACAATTATTGTCTGCTCAGCTAAAACATTCTGAGGAATAAAAATAAACGCGATACAGGCCGAGATTGTCGGTGCAACTAAAATTCGAGTGTAAGAAATAAATCTAAAAAACATGACAGAGCCTAAATCCATACTTGCCGCAAAACATCTGACTAAAAAGGTTACCAGCCCAGAGGGGGAACTGACTATCCTCAATGAGGCTTCCTTTCAAATAAATTGTGGTGAGACTGTTGCAATAGTTGGGCCATCCGGAGCCGGGAAGTCTACCTTGCTGGCTCTTCTAGCTGGTCTTGATGAGCCAACATCAGGCAAAGTTTGGTTAAACGGGGTAGAACTCTCAACTATGGATGAGGATGGTCGAGCGCTACTTAGGAACCGTCAGGTGGGCTTTATTTTTCAATCATTTCATTTGCTTTCTTCATTAACGGCACTAGAAAATGTGCTTTTACCACTAGAATTAAGTGGCACGATGGAGGCTATGAGTCTTGCCCAAGAAGCATTGGAGCAAGTAGGTCTTAACTCACGTATGCATCACTACCCCCGCCAACTATCCGGAGGTGAGAAGCAGAGAGTTGCTATAGCTAGGGCTTTTGTTACAACTCCATCACTACTTTTTGCAGATGAGCCTACTGGAAATTTAGATAATAAATCAGGCGAGCTCATTTTAAATTTACTATTCCAATTAAATGCTGCCGCTAATACTACCCTTGTACTAGTTACCCATGACCTCACTGCCTCAGCACGCTGTGACCGTGTACTTGAAATGGCCGCAGGAAGTATCGTTAATAATATTGATGATCAAACACTGTAAGAAATAAATAATTTTTTATTAATTTATGTTTAGACCACCCTTCTAAGTTTTCCGCCAGCCATATAATCCGCAATATTTTCTGCCATTTGGTCCAATGCGCGTTGTCGTGACTCTTTTGATGACCATGCAATATGTGGTGTCATTATTAAATTATGAATATCAAATCTTAGTAGGGGCTCATCATCCTCAGGAGGCTCTTTAGATAGAACATCTATGCCAGCACCTCCTATGACTCCAGAATCCAAAGCGCTTACTAATGCCTGGCTATCGATTAATCCACCACGGGCTGTATTTATTAATAGAGCATCCGATTTCATCATATTGAGCTCTTCTACTCCGATGAGATGACGAGTTGTCGGAGTAAGTGGACAGTGAAGACTGATAATATCAGCGTCCTTTAGCACTCTATGAAAGGGTGTCCTTCCTTCTCGAAGACCATCGTCATGAGTCTTTATTCGGTCTGCAACAAGCACTTCCATGCCAAAGCATTTTGCCGCCTCTGCAACAGCAGAACCTAAATCACCATAGCCTATGATTCCAATCGTCTTACCTGTCAATTCCCGGATTGGGTATTCAGCAAGAGCTCGCGTCTCAGTATCCTCCCAAGCTTTACCCGAAGATGGTGTTGGACATCCTCTTATATGCCTTGTTAGCCCAAGGATAAGTGACATAACATGCTGTACAACGCTAGACGTGCAGTAGCCTCGAATATTTGAAACAGCTATTCCTCTCTCCCTAGCAGCTTCCAAAGCTATATTATCTGTACCAGTAGCTGCTAGTACGATTAACTCTAAGTCCTTACAGGCCATTATGGTTTCTCTGTCTAAAACCAATTTATTTAACATAGCAATCTGCTTGCCATACAGTCGCTGTAACAGGTCATCCTTATTAGAATGGCCGTGATAGTTAATCTGTAATAGCTTGTCTAAAAGGGTTGTATCCACACCAGCGCCGAGAGAGGAAAAATCAAGAAATGCGGCTTTCATCTGACTGGACATGACTGAGGAGCTTACACTATTAATTTATGACTAAATCGCCTTTAAAGGAATAATGACTAAATGAATAAGCCCTTTTGGGAATCAAAGTCCCTGGCCCAAATGAATGCTTCTGAATGGGAATCGCTCTGCGATGGCTGTGGGCGTTGCTGTCTTCATAAGCTTGAGGATGAGGAAACGAATGAGGTTCACTACACCGATGTTGCCTGCCGCTTACTACATATAAAGGATTGTCGATGCACGCACTATGAATCCCGGCTCGAATTTGTTCCAGACTGCATAGTACTAAGACCTGACAACCTTGAATCCCTAGATTGGATGCCAATGACATGCGCTTATCGACGTATCTCAGAAGGTCGAGGTCTTGCAAAATGGCATCCCCTTATTTCGGGAGACCCAGAAAGCGTGCATCAGGCTGGTATATCTATACGCGATCGCTGTATCTCCGAGTCCAGTGTAAAAGAAGATGAAATACAAGAACGAACTATTAGTTGGCTACGTCCACCCAAGGAAAAATCCAAATAATCCCTACCTAAACTAGCCGGTATTTTGCATCCCATGGGCAATACCATTAATACTGGCCATCAATGCTTGCAATACAGAGTCGTCTTTGCGCTCACCATCTCTCCAACGCTTAAGAAGGTCTACCTGTATGAGGCTCATAGGGTCAACATAGGGATTACGAAGCCTTATCGCTCTTCGTAATGTGTCTTCTTTTTCTAGAATGCTTGACTGACTCGTTATTTTAAGAATCAAATCAACACAAAGATTATGCTCAGCACACATCAGCGGAAAAAATTCATTATGCAAAGGTCCTGCAAGTTTTGAATATCTTTCGGCTATTGCGATATCAACCTTACCTAATACAACCTCTGCATCTAAAACAAGGACTTTGAAGAATGGCCATTCTACTAGCATCTGCTTAAGCTCATCTGCGCCAAATTTCTCCCAAGCATGGTGGAGTCCTGTCCCAAGACCAAACCAACCGGGCAATATCAATCTGCTCTGTGTCCACGCAAACACCCAAGGAATTGCGCGTAAATCAGAAAGCCGATCATCATCTATACTCAAACTAGGACGAGATCCGATCCCCAATTTTTCTATTACATCAATCGGTGTAGCTCTTCGGAAATAATCTGGGAACTTCTCCTGATCATAGATCATATTCTTATATGCTTGGCGACTTACTTCCGAAATTTCGCCCATAATTTCACGCCAATTTTCAGTGGCTTGGTAAGGTTTATCATGTCGGGCAGTAACAGATAGAACGGACGCTACCGTCTGTTCAAGAGATCGCATAGCGATTGTTTTGAGGCCATATTTTGCATTAATAACATCGCCTTGTTCCGTCATACGAAGACGACCCATGATAGCGCCAGGTGGCGACGCTTGAATTGCCTCATATAAACGCCCACCTCCCCGACTCACAGTTCCCCCACGACCATGAAACAAGGTCAAACGAACATTAAATTTGTTAAGAGTTTCTACTAATGATTTTTGTGCGTTATGCAATGTCCAGCGCGCAGCAGCAAGTCCATCGTCCTTATTACTATCTGAATGCCCGATCATGACCATCTGATGATTGCCCCTATGCTCAAGATGTGATCGGTAAATCTCATCAGAAAGCAAGTTCTCCATAATTACCGAAGAATTTTCGAGATCTTCGATTGTTTCAAACAATGGCACAACATCTAAAGGCACTGGAGCACCCTTTGGACCCAAATCACCCCATTTCGCTAAAAGCAATATAGATAAAATATCATCTGGACCATGGGCCATGCTGACAATATAAGGTCCTATAGAGTTGATACCGTATTTACGTCTACAGTGCGAAATCGCCTTAAATACTGAAAGCGTTCTTCGAGCTCCTGAAGAGAGAGAGCCTATGGCTGACTCTCTTCTCTCGAGCGCCTCTTTTAAACGTTCGGTACGTACTTCAACGCTACTTTCGAACCAACCATGCTCCTTCAAACCCTCGCATATAACACCACGATGAACAACAGCGTTCTGCCGAAGATCCAAGGTTGCAATATGAAACCCAAATGTCTCCGCACGACGACGAAGTCTTTTTACCGAAAATAAGCCTGCATTGCGGCCCTTATTCGCTCGCAAGCTATCTTCAATAAGCACGATATCTTGAATAAACTCATCTGGTGACTCATAGGGAAAAGCACTATCGTCATGGGTAGCCTGCAGTCGTGCCGCTGCGAGCCTAAAAAAAACTCGGTAAGGCATCTCCAGATGTCTTTCAGGTATAGTGCTAACTGCTTCTGGAAAATGATTAGCATAGAGTTCAATTTGACTATGCAATGCGTCATTAATGTTTATTCGGACCTTACTTTGACTCAGCTTTTGTGAAAGGGATAAACATTCGTTGTAATAAAGGTTTAAAACTAAAGCTCTTTGACGAGTAAGTGTCTCACGAATATTCTTTGCCGTGACATTTGGATTACCGTCCATATCGCCGCCAACCCATGAGCCAAACTTGATTAAGCTAGAGGAACGAATCCTTAAGCCTTGATCAGGAAAAGCCGATTTCATAGCATCTTCAAGGCCTTCATAGAAAACTGGGATAATTTGGTATAAGACGTCAGTCAAAAAGAATAGAGCATGTTCAGCTTCATCGGCAATACGCATATATGCCTGTGGATACTCTTCAGTTTGCCAGCCAGATGTCATTTCATGAAGTATTCGACCTACGACTTCCCGCTCTTCCTGAGGTGTTAGATAGGGATCGAGCATTGCGACTAAATGGCGAGCAATATTCTGCTGTTTACGAAGCAGGGT
>JAQWRR010000061.1 GCA_029243585.1 Gammaproteobacteria bacterium | reverse complement strand
AACGATCTTACGATCATTACATTTCATCTGCTGGAGCTGGGGTATCGTTACTTTTGACACAAACTGACCCCGGGGGAAAATTCGTTAGCTCTAGTTCTTGAAGACTGCGAAATAATGTTATGAGTGTAACCGATGCTTTCTAACGAAAGGAATGAACTTCTAACTCAAACTGGTCCCGGAACTCCCATGGGTGACTTATTTAGGTGTTATTGGCAGCCAGTACTACTTTCGGAGGAACTCCCTGCTCCAGACTGCCCACCAGTACGGGTAAAAATTTGCTCTGAACGATTGATTGCATTCAGAGACTCTCAAAACCGTCTTGGACTGATAGATGAATTTTGTGCACATAGGCGCGTATCTTTATGGTTTGGAAGAAATGAAGAAAGCGGGCTGCGTTGCCCCTATCATGGCTGGAAATATGACGTGACTGGCAACTGCATTGACGGTCCCTCAGAAGAGGACCCTCAATTCTGTGAGCAAATAAAACTTGCAGCTTATCCTTTAGTAGAAAAAGGTGGTGTACTTTGGACCTATATGGGAGATCCAAAGAAAAAGCCTCCGCTGCCAGAATACGAATTCTCTAATGTTTCATCAGAGCACCGTTATATTTCAAAACGCATTCAGGAGTGTAATTGGTTACAAGCAATGGAAGGTGGCATTGACTCTAGTCATGTCTCTTTTTTACATAGCGGAGCTTTGAACACAGACCCATTATTTAAAGGCTCCAAAGGAAATAAATATAATTTTGCAGATTTACGTCCAGTATTTGAGGTTGTCGAACATGATGGAGGACTGCTAATAGGAGCTCGTAGAAATGCAGAAAAAGACAACTATTATTGGAGAGTAACCCAATGGGTCATGCCCAGCTTTACCATGATTCCACCACGTGCAGACCATCCAGTACATGGTCATTTTTGGGTCCCGATTGACGATCAAAATTGTTGGACGTGGAGTTATGACTATAAAGCGTCTAGGGAGCTAACTAATGAAGAGCGTACGGCCATGAAAAATGGCGAAGGAATCCACTGTGAATATATTCCTGGGACCTTCATACCACGAGCCAATAAATCTAATGATTACCTAATGGACAGAGAGGCCCAAAGAACCGGTGTCTCTTATAGCGGAGTACATGGCATCGCCATTCAAGATTCCTCTTTGCAAGAAAGCATGGGTCCAATTTGCGATCGAACTAAGGAAAAATTAGCGCCAACTGATCGCGGAATAATGCTGGCCAGAAGAAAACTACTACATGCTGTAAAAGCCTTACAGGAAGAAGGCACTCAACCCCCCGGCATAGATCCAAAAACACACAAGGTAAGGTCCGCATCATTTCTTCTTCCAAAAGATCAAAACTATAGCGAAGCTGCTAAAGAATATTTACAAGTACACCTTGGAAAACCTCATGAGTCACTCTAACCCTAACAAGAAATACGCGATTAACGTGTTAGCAAAAAGCCTATTAAGCCCAAGGCAATAGAGATACGTGAATAACACCTTCTGCCTCAGTTCCACCAACTGACTTAATTGCCAAATCAGTATCCTGAAGTCCTAAGCGATGTGTAGTTATTAATTCTAATGGAAATCTATTAGATGAAAGCTGCTTAAGCGCTAACTCACAGGAAAGATAATTATGACCACGAGCACTTTTAATAGTGACATACTTATTGGTTACTTGGGACATAGGAAAGTCTGGAAATAGGCTCACCTCCCCTTGAACCAAAATTGTGCCTCCTTTCCGTTTAAGCGCATCAAGACCAAGTAACACAGGAACAGTACCCGCTCCCGCTGTACAGTCTAATGAAACATCCACCCCTTCACCGCTTGTTATTTCTTGAATGCGCTCTCTTGAGTCCTCCTCATCAATATTAATAGCGAAGTCAGCACCTAGCTTTAAGGCTACATCAAGCCTAGCCTTATCCTTAGACGTCCCCGTAATAATGATTAATGAGGCCCCTGCCTGCTTACAGGCCACCGTCTGAGATAAGCCTTGTTGACCTGGTCCCTGAATAAGCACTCGTGAATCATACCCAACAGAACAATCAAGCAGTGCCCACTGAATACCATTTGCCATTGGCGTCACAACACCAGCCAACTCAGGCGTCACACCTTTTGGAACTTTATGGATAACAGAATTCCAAGGCAAATACATGTATTGGGCAAAGCCTCCCCAAAGATGTGGTGGCCGTTCAGCTGATGTATAACCGAAACGTATAGCATCTGGGTTTTTTCGCCAATCCGTCCCATGACATAGCCGGTATTCTCCATTGTGGCACCACTCACATGAAAAACAGGGTACATAGTGCTCAACAAACACAAGGTCTCCCTCTTTCACCCCTTTACGCTTTGTGAATTCATGTCCAGCCTTAGCTATGTAACCAATATTTTCATGACCCATAATCACCGGCTGAGTTATTGGTGGTTTTGCATAAAACTTTACATCGGTGCCACAAATACCTGCCACCTCCATCTTCAAGAGTGCGCTATCCTTAGCAACTTCTGGCATTGGGTATTCACGAAACTCTGTTTGATGAATACCAGTTCGTACCGCCGCAATTACTTGTTCAGTCATAGTTCTACCATTGAAACTATTGCATGCTTATCCATATTTTTACGACTGCCTTATTACCGCCTGTTACTCTATTTAATAATGCTACAATTCTATAGTGAACCCTACAGCAAATAATTAATAATTCATCTGCGGTATAACCCAACTAAAATGCTCTAGCAGAGAATTCAAGAGTCAGCAGAAAATTGACAATGGAATACTACACGCTACTACTACTAGGTTGCATTGTTGGGATGCAACATGCATTAGAGGCTGACCATCTTGCAGCCGTAGCTACCATGAGTGTTGGCCAGACCTCTCGTAAAGCAGTAATGCTTAGAGGTGGAATTTGGGGGCTAGGGCATACAATCACCCTATTGTCTGTTTGTGGGATTCTTCTTTTTTTTGGCGAGGGCATTTCTCCTCAAATAGAATCTCTGCTTGAATTCTTTGTGGGCATAATGCTGATTTTACTTGGAGTAAACGTACTTACTTCAATATGGAAACGAAAACTACACATTCATTTTCATCAGCACCAAGATGGTGTCACACACATACATGCACATTCTCACTCAAGCAGCAACTCAACTGATACTCAAGACTCCCATAGACATGAGCACACAAATATAGGATTAAAGCGGGCATTACTAATTGGGATGGTCCATGGAGCAGCAGGTTCAGCTGGTATGCTAGTTCTTGCTGCAGCAGCAAATTCTATCGGTAATGCTCTAGGGTTAATTATTGCTTTTGGGACAGGATCAATTATTGGTATGACTGCACTGTCTTTAGTGGCTTCATACCCACTTCGGGCCCTAGAGAGTGATACTCGTTGGCTTAACCTAATCACCACGGCTTCAATAGGTTGTATCGCACTAATAATCGGAAGTATCAGGCTTTTAGAGAATTGGAGTGCACTTTCATAAGTGACGAATAAACTAGAGCATGGGAAAATCTCATAGCTCTAATCATTTTAGGTTTTATTGGATATTAGGTGAAAAAGCATCATTGGCCTCAACCACCCTCTGTTATTGACTTAATACTTGACCCAACTGTTGAAGACTCCTTCTATAAATCAATGGTTCTATGGGGAACTGGGTTTGTTCTACGAACTGAGGCACTTACACTAATCGCATTGATAGGTATAAGTTTTGGTGTTTATATCCCGCAAAAATCTGACGTGAACAAACACCCATGGTAATCATCAATATTCTATAAGTTAAATAGTAGGACATTTATTGCATTACTAATAACATTAATACTTATTGCTATATCATTGTATTAATGAAGTTTTATAAATAATTCAAGATTGATGTCACTCTTAAGAGAAATTCCAGGTTGAATACTTGCCTTATTACAAATGTATCGAGAACTGCGGCTCTAAGAACATGATTGATACTGTTTTTTAGTATTTAAAAACATATTCGAGATACAATTAATCAGGAGTTTATTTATACAGTGGCTATTAAACTGAAAATATGACGTTATTAGGATACGAGAGTCATATCAATAATTAACAGCACAATGCAAATACGGTCAAAAATAAAATACGCTTTAGCAACTCTAATAAGCTTTTTAATTGCTTCGTTTAGCGTCAATGCTCAATACCCTGAAGACGATATAACTGTCATCATCCCTTACAGCGCTGGAGGTGGTTTTGATAGCTATGTGCGTGGAGTCCTGCCAGCCATACAAAAGCATCTTCCTAACTCGATTAATTTAATACCCAGAAACATGCCTGGTGCGGGCGGAAGAAAAGGAGCGACAGCAATTTTTCGTGCCCGACCTGACGGTTATACTATTGGTGCTTTCAATCTACCTGGATTACTACTACCTCACCTACTTGAAGAGAGCGTTGGGTATGATCTATCAGAAGTGTCATGGCTAGGTCGTATATCTGAAGATCGTTATTCAATAGTTGTTGCTAGCTCAAGCAATATTGTTAGCGTCGATGATCTTAGGGCTCTAGGCAGGCCTATTCTTTTTACTGTTACAGGAGTTCACTCAAGCGCTCACGCTGCAACCATGATTACAACTAATGTATTGGGACTTAATGCTCGTTTTATAACTGGATATGAGGGTAGCCAAAATTATGTCTTAGCCGTGGTAAGAGGTGATGGAGATGTAGCGCTTGGACCATCGACTTCTGTACGAAGTTACACTGAGACGGGTGACCTTAAGGTTATAGCAAGCTTGAGTGATATTAGCCCTATAGAGGGTGTAGATACTGCTGCCGATCTAGGAAAACCAGAATTGGCCAATCTTAATGTTCAACGAATGTTAGGCGGCCCACCAAATATGAATGCACAAGCTCATACAATATTGTCTAACGCACTTGCTCTAGCGCTTGTTGATCCACAGTTAATAGAGTGGTCAAACTCAACCGGCCTCCCTTTAGCCCCACTGTCCGCTGAAGAAACTGAATTAAATGTTGCTAGCCAATGGACTCTTTATGAAAACTACAAAAATATTCTTTAATTATAAAAATTAGTGTCTTTGTAATCTTTTGTATATTTTTGTATCAGCCTAAATTTATTATTTTCTGGAAACTTTAGATTATGAAAATAGAAGTTAATAACGCAGTATTTTCTCTGCCATACCATGTCGCTCTAGAAGAAGGTTACTTCAGTGATGAAGGTGTAGATGTTGAATTAATACCAGCTGGCTCTGGAAGAAATCGTGACGAAGAAGTTCCATTAGAACCAATTTTAGACCATAAAAAAGTACAGTCTTATGGATGGCATGAAGGGATAGAGAAAGGCGAATACTCTATGTATCGGGCGTGTGAGTGGGGACAAATCAGAAGAACTCAGGATAGCCAAGAAGGTGCGCGCGTAATATCAAAGCGAGCTGCGGTAGCTACACAGGCCCTAGTAGTTAGAGGTGATTCGCCCTATAACATTCCATCAGATTTGAAGGATGTAACAGTTGGCGTAAACATGCATGCCGGCTCTCACTACGTAACTCTAGCATTACTTGAAGGCTACCTTGAAAGAAACGAAGTACGACCAGGCCATGTGGGTGGTCCTAAGCAACGATTAAAGTTTTTAGAAGATGGAAAAATTGGTGCTGCTGCACTTATGGAGCCATGGATAACAGTTGCCGTAAAACGTGGCCACAAGATAATTTGCGAAGCATTCTATGAGGGTGCAGAAGTTGGTGTTCCAACTTTAGACCCTAAAGGCTATGCCAGCGTCGACCGTGCTATTCATAGTGCAGTCGATAAAATCAATCAAGATATAGAGCCTTATCTAAAACATATGATCGAGGAAGTGCCATCAGATGTTATAGATATTTCTGAAGAGGATTTCTATTTAGGTAGATTACGTTATGTATATCCACGGCCTTATACTCCAGAAGAATACGAACGTATTTATGACTGGATGGTAGACCGAGACCTTTTATCCCCAGATAGTCGTTTTGAAGCAATTGTTAACGACAGGCTTAGCGCTTAAATTTACTTATAGCCCTAGGATTTTAATCATGTCGTCAACTAACGGTTGAGGAGTGCTTAGCGCCTGATCTACATAGTTAGCTAATTCCGGACCCATAATAGGATCTAGTTCTATATGAAGAGTTGTCTCAATAATCTCCGAAAAATCAGGATCTTCTACTACTTTAGAAAAAGCTTCTCGCAAAATGTTTACTCTTTCATCAGGCACACCGGGAGGCGCAAAAAGAGGCCATCCTAGTGTAAATCCAATTTCAAAAAGCTCTACCAGAGCTTTATCACGATCTCCGCTGACAAGATCACGTAAGTGAGGAACATGAGGAACTCTAACAGGATCGAGTGGGCCAATTCTCAATAGATGAGTAAGGGAGCCATTTAAAAGCCACGCTGGACGCTGCCCCGCCCAGAAATCTAATGCTATGGCCTGACCATCAACCTCACCACGCTCCATTGCGAGAACAACCTCACTACCGCCCTCATAACCTGTGATAATCGTAAAATTTAACCCAAGAAGTCCCTTTGCTAGAGCTGGAATTTGATATAAAGGAGATCCTCTACCAGAAGCCCCTAGAAACAGTTGTTTCTGCCTAGCATCTTCTAAGTTTTTTACACCCGTTCGACTAAGGACAGAAATAGTATTAGTAGTTCGAAATGCTGAACCTATCCAATTTAATGCTCGACCTTCGTATTTTGCTCGATTTGGTTCGAGAAGCTCTGCAGTAATCATTCCAGGAACGGGGTAACCAATCACCGTTCCGTCTCGCGGAACTGATCTAGTGACATGATTTGCCATGGTGACGCTTCCACCACCAGGCATATTTTGAACTATTACTGTTGGCTCGCCAGGGATATGTTTTTCGAGAAATTGTGCTATCAATCGAGCCGATGTATCTGTTAGGCCACCAGACCCAGAGCCAACCAGTATAGTTACAGTACGTCCTGAATAGAAATCAGAACCACCTTGCGTCCACGCAGAACTAGCAAAAAAATAGCAAGAAATAACTACTAAAGCATGTAACGACTTAAACATGAGGTGCACGCTATATCATATAAGCTACATACTGCAAGCTGGCGCTGGATAATCAGGTGCTTCGCCAAAAATCAT
>JAQWRR010000059.1 GCA_029243585.1 Gammaproteobacteria bacterium | reverse complement strand
CAACCCAGATAGGTTGGGGTTTTATTGATGATCTTGGGACTCCACAGAGCGAAAATTCAGTTATTGAAGAGAGGTTTACTGTTAGTTCTGATGGAACTCAATTAGCTTGGGTAGCAAGAATTACAGACCCACTGAACTTTGTTGAGCCAATCATTATGGAGGCGCTGTGGATTGCAGTGCCAGGAAACGAGCTTAAGCCCTTTAACTGTTCTCTGTCAGAGTGAATAGTAATAGAGGGCTCATAACGAGCTGTATAACTGTGAAAATTTTGCTTTAATAATGCTATTAAGGCCAAAGCCTCTCGGGCACAAAGACCTGTCCTTCCATAATTTTTCGGGCTGTGCGAATTACTCCTGCACTAAATACCTGAGTGTTAAGTCCGCTTTTAGAAGTTTTTAGGTCTATATCAATAACGCCAGATGGATGTTCGATATTAACAGTTTCAGAAAAGCCATTAGTTTTTTTAGAGATTGATTCCGCAATAGTTCCTTTGATTGTGGCACAACTGGCAACGCATATTGCGCCTGTTACAGCATGGGCTGCATGCGCATGATGTGGGGTAAGATAGCAGGAGTAAATCGATCCGCCATGACGTGCTTTTGCAATGATTCCTACTTTAGGAACAACCATTTCTGCTACATCACCTAGACCCATTTTATGTCCTGCTTCAAGCCTGATTTTTTCTATGCGTTGCATTAACGCTGTATTGTTCACAATAGAGTTACTTTCGTACCCAGTTACTCCTAGATCAGCAGCACGCATGATCACCATAGGCATGGCCACATCCATACAGCTAACTCGTATGCCTTGTATCTCATTAGTGGTCTCACCTGTTGGGAAGAGAGAACCACATTTTGATCCCACTATGTTAGAAAAGTTAAGAAGAATAGGTGCTGCAGTGCCTGGTACACCATCAATTTGTTGAGTTCCCTCATATGTAATTTGGTTATTTGGTGTTTGAATTACGGCTTCAATCTGACTCCCAGTATTAACGTTATAAATATTTACACAGGTCTGATTACCTGTTGTTTTTACAATTCTACGTTCGATGGCGTAGGGACCAACTGCAGCAAGCATATTTCCGCATGAAGGGGCTGTATCTATAATGGGTTTATCTAGCCATGCTTGGGCAAATAGATAGTCAACGTCTATACCTTTACGTTCTGACTTGCTGATGATTGCGATTTTGCTAGTTAACATATCTGCACCGCCTAAACCATCGATCTGTCTTGTGTCTGGTGAGCCCATGGCTGCAAGCAATACTTTATTTCTAATATCTAAGTCAGTTGGAAGATCATCGCTATTAAAGAATGGTCCTCGAGAGGTGCCACCACGCATAAAAAGACAAGTGATTTCTCGTTGGCCCATTACCCTTGTCCTAGAAACCATGGCAGATTTATATATTGTGATAACAACCCAGTGGGTAATTCAACGATCAGAAGATTAGCCAGAGAGCTAATTATTGCTAGTGCTGTTATTGACAGTGCTATAGTTATTCGCCAATTCTGATTTGCTTTTAGTTTAAGGAAAATCATAAAAAAGAATAATACTCCAAACTGAAAACCTACTAATCCAGTGATGGCGATAAGAACAGCAAACCAGCCAGCATTACTGATTATGCTGCCCCGGGTTGGATCCGATGTGTGGTTTTCTAGGTCAAAATTAACAGGGTTATCTATCGATCCAAATTTTAGACTCAGTAACTGGTATATACAGAGAACCATTGTTCCCAGGGCGACCCAGAAAGGGAACATACTGCCGAGAGGAGATAACTGTTGGCTACTCCAGATTGCATAAGATAGTGTTGTAATTGATCCGATTAAAAATAGCATCTGAGGAGTCCTGTCAGATGATTGTGCAGTACCCGACGATCCATCGACTGGGAGGATTATATTTTCAGTGTTTCGACCACGACCACGAGAGCTAAACCAAACAGAAGCTACTGTAATACCAAAAATAATTAGTACTCCTGGCCTTGCAAACATATTCCAGCTATAAAACTGTACTGCCAAATTCAAATATCCCTCGGCTTGTGGGGCAAGTACAAACCCAATAAGAAATGCTGGCCTAGACCAACCAAATCTTTTTAGGGCTATGCCCAATATTCCAATCCCTAAAAGCGCAATAAGGTCCATAAATTGTCGTGTAGCTTGAAAGGCTGCAAAGCTGATCACCATAATCATGAAAGGAGCGAGAAAATTAAAAGGTATTGCAGTTAGCCGTGAGATGGGACGAGCTAAAAATATGCAACTGCCAGCGCCTATAATGTTTGCTAATGCTAGAGACCAGATAATCGTATATGTTAGATCTAGGTTGGTTGAAACCATTGCTGGGCCAGCTTCAATGCCAAGTAATACCATGCCTCCAAGAAATACAGCCATTGCACCTGACCCTGGGATACCAAATAAAAGTGTTGGTACTAATCCGCCACCTTCCTTGGCATTGTTTGCTGATTCAGGAGCTAAGACTCCACGTATGTCACCTTTTCCAAATTGACTTTTATCTTTGGCTGTTTGAACAACATGTCCATATGCTATCCAATCTACAACCGAACCTCCGAGACCAGGTATGGCGCCAATTAAAGTGCCGATTCCTGCACAGCGTAGACAAAGAAACCAATTCTTAAAAACATCACGTATGCCGTCAAACCACTTTCCTGCAAGCAGTCCACCAGCAGCAATAGGGCGATTTTTCCTTAAGAGTTCAGTGATCTCAGGAAAAGCAAAAAGACCAATACCTACGATTATTAATGGTAGTCCATCGTAAAAATAGTCTATTCCAAAAGTCATTCGGAACTCACCTGTGGCAGGTGCACCACCAATGGAGCCGAGTATTAACCCAAGTCCACAGGCAGAAATTCCTTTAACAAGACTTGCGCCTGATAGAACTCCAACCATTGACAGCCCTAATAGAGCAAGCATGAATAGTTCAGCTGAACCAAAAGTTAGTATCAACGGTCTAGCTACCTGAACAAAAAGAGTAAGAATAATGGCGCCTACAATCCCTCCCATCAGCGAGGCAGAGAATGCAGCAGATAAGGCTCTAGATGCCTCTCCTTTCTGAGCCAAAGGAAACCCATCTAAAACCGTAGCTTGACTTGCGCTTGAACCAGGAATTCCCATTAAAATTGATGTAAAGGTGTCTGAAGTAGGTATGACGGCAACTAGTCCAACTAGAGTTGCAAGTGCCGATACAGTATCCATCCCATATAGAAATGGCACCATGATTGAGAGGCCCGCAATTCCACCTAAACCTGGGAAAGCGCCTATGGCAAGTCCTAACATAACTCCAAGCACCAAGTGGAGAATATGTTGGAGTGTCGCTAGGTTCGCTAGGGCGGATAGCAGAGCTTCAACCAATATTAAACCTCAATGTTGACTTGGAATTCATCCCTTAGCCATTGCCTAATCCAGTTTCTTGCTTGCTGAGGTACGTCTGTTGCCAATTCATATAGCTTTTGAGCAGCTGGACCAGTTACTTGTTCATAGGTTCCAAGAGCTGCTGGTTTTCTTGCGATGTACTCTGGATCTTTTTTCATGGAAATCACAGCGTCTTGATAAGCACTTACGATCTCGATCGGTGTTTCTTTGGGCGCCACCAGAAGCTTCATAGCAGGAAATCCAGCAGTAAAGAATGCAAACCAACTTTCCCAACCTAGTCCGCTTGGTTTTTCTCCATGAAGTATTTCATAGGCTTCGGCAAAGTGCGGTAGATTAGGGAAGGTCGGATCACGGATCAGTTCACCTGAATCGTTTAGTGCTCCCCAAGAGAAAAGTGGCACAGCATTACCTTGATCTATAAGTGGAACGACATTACGTAAATAGGCAGTGGTAGTTTGATAGTCTATGTTGACTTCTCCGCGTTCAAAGGCAAGCCTTCCAGCTCCACGCCCACTCATTCCGAATATAGGTCTCACATTTAATCCTAGCAATTTAAAGCCTAAAACCGGGACAAGATCTAGTGAAGTGGGGCCCTGACTTCCATACAGTAATTCTTTGTCTATGACTGAGCCTAATTCGGCTATATTGGCCACTCCAAGGTTAGAGGAGACATAGGCCACCCCACCTGCGCCAGAGGCCATGAGTACTTGCCAGTCACGGTATTCATAATTCACCCGGGGATCCTGAAGAAGGTATGGAAACTGTGTGGAAGCGGATGTTCCAAGTACGGAGAGTCCATTTGGGCGAGCACGAGCAGCAAAACGATTGCTACCAGCAATTGAGTTTCCGCCAGGGACATTTCTAACGATAACAGTGGGTTGTCCTGGAAGGTAACGGGAGAAAAAAGTAGCATTGAAACGACCCCAAGTGTCAGAGCCACCACCTTCTTTAAAAGGAATCATAAGTTCCACCACTTGACCGGAGAAGTTAGGGCTTTCTCCCCTGGCCAATCCTAGGCCTAGGACTCCTAGCCCAGCAGAAGCAGAGGCTAAAAATTTTCTTCGTCCAATTTTTTTCAAGTGTTTCCTCGCGCAGCTGATGTGCCCGCAATTTTTCCGAATACAGAACCAGACATTAATCCTGTACCACCCGGATAATTGTTATAAAAAATTCCACCAACTAGTTCTCCCGCCGCATATAGGCCAGGCATAGGCCTCAGGTCAGTATCTAGAACTTGCGCTTCGGTATTAACCCTTAATCCTCCAAACGTGAAAGTTATACCGCATGTCACCGCATAAGCTTCGAATGGGGGTTCATCTATTGTATTGGCCCAGTTAGTTTTGTTTATTAGTAACCCTTCGGTACAACGCGCATCCTTTACATTAGGGTTGAAAGGTACATCTTTCTTAACAGCCGCATTAAATGCATTAATTTCTGTTAGACAGGACTCTGTATCAACATCGTCTAATTGCTCCACTAGACCTTCTAGTGTAGTTGATTTTGCCTTGGTTATTTGGCGTATATGGTACTCGTCACGTAATAAATGCGCTGTTTTAGTATCAAAAATTTGCCAAACAGACTGCCCAGGTTGCTTCATGATTTCTGCGCCATATTTAGCATAGGTGTAGTTTCTGAAATCAGCACCCTCATCGACAAAACGTTTACCGTCAGCATTTATCATGATTGAGAAAGGGTAGGAATGTTTTTGAAATTGATCTCCTACTGCAAGATCACCGAATTCGGGAGCGTTTCTATCCCAACCCACGGCGTGACATCCAGACCAGTTCCCATAGGGTGCAGCACCTAGGGCTAGCGCCATTTTTATACCATCGCCTGTATTGAAACGTGTACCTCTAACTTTTGCTATTTCCCAGCCCGGCCCAAGATAACGTGTTCGCCATTCTGGATCAGCTTCAAATCCGCCAGAGGCTAGAACCACAGCATCTGCTGGCATATTTTCGGGACGTTCACCTCCTCTGCGAACTACTACACCATTAACATTTTTGCCATCAAACATTAAATCAACAACTCGCGTGTCATATTGGATTTCAATGCCTCTTTTTTTGCATGATTGGGTAAGACTGTCGACTAGACCTGGCCCACCTCCGACGGACTCTACAGTTAGTCCACCCCAGAATTTGAATTTACCGTCAATCTTGAATGCCTGGCGGCCATATATAGGAATGAAGCGAACACCTTTGTCACGCATCCATAGCATAGTTTCTTTAGATTGCCGTACAAGGCATTCAACCAGGTCTGGGTCACATCGATATTGTGTGACCTCGTACATATCGTCAAAAAATTTGTCTTCGGTGTAAGTGCCAAAATCTGTTGTGGCAATATCATTTTCAGAAAGGTCTGGCATGAGACTTACCAGATCATCAAGCCCAGAATACGCAAATCGTATTGCACCAGCCGTAAAACGGCTATTGCCACCGCTTTCATCTTCTGGCGCACGTTCAAGCACCTTGACGCTACCAGCACCATTTTCTTCTGCTGCTAAAGCCGCACATAGAGCTGCATTTCCACCCCCTACGACCACTACGTTAGTTCCATTAGAAATCATTTAGTCTCTCTTTAATTAAACACTGATGCTTATTAGGTTATGAGGTAGTACTAAGCTCCGCTAGTAGTTGAGGATAGACAATCTATTCAATTATCGCGAGCAGATAGCTGTCTGGATATGCTATTGTCCAGACTCACTCTAATATCAAAAATAAAATAAATAGGTACAGATAATGCCCCTTTGGCTTCAAGCTTTATTAGCTATTTTACCAATTTTCGTTGCTGCCGTTCTCCTTGTAGGGTTTCGCTTGCCAGCTCGTTTGGCGATGCCAGTGGTTTACGTACTAGCGGTCCTGATAGGTGGATTCGCATGGATGATGCCGCCAACTCAGATAGTTGCGGCTAGTATCCAAGGACTTTTTATCGCGGGCGAAATAATATTTATTATCTTTGCTGCGATTTTGCTGCTTAATATTCTAAAGCGGTCAGGTGCTATTGCCGCTATAAGAGCAGGATTTACTTCGATTACTCCAGATCGTCGAATACAGGTGGTTATAGTAATTTGGTTGTTTGGAAGTTTTATAGAAGGTGCTTCTGGGTTTGGGACTCCAGCAGCAATTACTGCTCCGCTTTTAGTGGCTTTAGGGTTTCCTGCTGTTACTGCAGTGATGTTAGGCATGATGGTGCAAAGTACGCCAGTCACGTTTGGAGCTGTAGGTACTCCTGTTCTGGTAGGTGTGAGGGGGGGGTTGGAAAGTGTGGAGGTGAATGCTCAGCTTGCAAGTGCAGGTATTGAATTTAGCGAGTATCTCCAGATTATTACATCGCATGCAGTTCTTCTTCATGCGATTGTTGGCACAGTGATGCCGTTACTAATGATTATGATGATGACCCGTTTTTTTGGTGAAAACCGGTCTTGGACGGAAGGTCTTTCCGTTTGGCCGTTCGCTCTTTTTGGGGGTGTTGCATTTACAGTTCCTTATTACATTACTGGGGTCTTTTTGGGGCCGGCTTTCCCGTCACTTCTTGGTGGTTTGATTGGGCTTGGGGTTGTCACCATGGCAGCCCGCAAGGGATTTCTTATGCCTAAGGATCAATGGGATTTCCCGGATCGAAAAACTTGGCCTACTGACTGGGTAGGAAAATTAGAAATGCGCCTGGAAGTGCCTGATAAAATGATGTCACCGGTACGTGCGTGGATGCCATACCTTCTCGTAGCTGTTTTATTAGTTTTGACAAGGCTCCCCCAACTACCTTTTGGAGCAGCTCTAAGATCTTTTGTCTTTAGATGGGAAGGGATTCTCGGGACGCCAGTAATTGCAAGCACTACTCCACTTTACTTGCCTGCTACTATGTTACTAGTCGTTGTTGTTATGACTGTCGTTTTGCACCGTATGCGCATTGATCAGTTCACTTCTGCAATCTATGAATCTTCAAAAACCCTTATAGGAGCGGGTTTTGTACTTATATTTGCCGTTCCGATGGTAAGGATTTATATCAACTCTGGTGTTAATGCCCTTGATATTCAAAGCATGCCTATAGCTATGGCAGAGTGGGTATCATTAAATGTAGGAGCTGTTTGGCCATTCTTTGCACCATTTATAGGTGCTCTTGGCGCCTTTATTGCTGGCAGTAACACCGTCAGTAATCTCATGTTTTCACTGTTTCAGCATGGAGTAGCAAGCGCACTTGGGGTTTCGGCAGCAATGATTGTTGCATTGCAGGCCGTTGGTGCTGCTGCGGGCAATATGATTGCTATTCATAACGTGGTTGCGGCATCTGCTACGGTTGGGCTACTTGGCCAGGAGGGTGCTACCTTGCGCCGGACAATTCTTCCAACTATTTACTACCTAGTAGCAACTGGTGTACTTGGCTTTATAGCAATCCATCTGCTGGATGTGGCCAACCCATTAGCGGGTTAGATTTTTTGCTAGTAGGCCATTGCGTAACAGTCTCTTCGCGCATCTGCCCCGGCAATTCTCGCACCATCTCTAGGGCTGAGCATTACAATAGTTGCGCAGCCAGGTATCGATAGGGCAGGGACCTGATTGATGATATGCCCTCGATCTTCAAGTTCTTGAATTACCTCGGGGGAAAAGGTTGTTTCAATATTTAGACGATTAAAACCCGTATCATGTGGCCAAAATGATGCTTGAAAATGAAGTGTTTGGACTCGTGGGAGCTGTGAGGCTTGATGCATATTTGGATACCATTCCTCAGGGAATTCCACAATATTTAGGAAATTTTGCAGTATTGTTTGTTCTTGGTTATCTCCTCCCGGTGAACCGATCGCTAAAAATGGTTCTTCCCCTCTTAAGACAATACTAGGGGTTAACGTATAACGTGGTCTTGAGCGGGGTCGTAATTGAGCGGCTTTAGTCTCATCAAGCCAAAATTGTTCCCCTCTTACACTCATTGCGATTCCAGTATTTCCTAGGACTACCGCACCCCCGATCCAACCACCGCTTGGTGTGCTATCAAATACATTACCGTCTTTATCAATGATGGCTATATGGGTTGTATCTTTCTCAGAATAATCAACTGCGGCAACCAATTGCCCATCAGGTTCGATAGGAGTGCCGATGCCTGCCACCCAATATTGCCAGTCAGAAATGCTATCGAATGCCTCATCGAACTCAAACGGATCGCCTGCTTGAAAGGTTTCAGATGAGCTTTCCATATCGATAAGTTGTGCACGTAAAGCCGCATAGTCTTTAGACAGAAGACCAACTTCAGGGATGTTTACAAAATCAGGATCTGCATAAAATGAGTCTCGATCAGCATATGAGAGTTTTAGCGCTTCAACGATTGTGTGGACATAGTCAGCACTGTTATGTCCCATGCTCTTGAGATCAAAATTCTCCAAAATATTGAGAGCTTGAAGTAATGTTGGTCCCTGACTATTGAACGATTGTTTGTAGACGGTGTATTGCTTATAAGTAGTGCTCGTAGGCTCTTCTATACGTGCATAGAATTCAGAAAAATCATCAATATCAAAAGGTGTTCCATGCGCTTGTAGAAATGCGACCATTTCTTGAGCTATATCCCCTTTGTAAAAGCGGTCTCTAGCAGCAACGATTGCAGCACTCCTGCCTTGATGTAATGAGGCTCGCTCGGATTCGACCATCTTTTTAAGCGTATTAGCAAGAGTGGGCAGCTTGATGATGTCACCAGGAAAATATGCCGTACCATCGGGTCGATACCAGTAACGCTGGTTTTCTGGCCATTGATCAATGAATTCCCTTTCTCTCTGAATTGAAAAAGCTGTCCGCTCACGTAGTGGAAATCCTAGTTCTGCATATTCTATTGCCCGGGCAGCCACTTCCTCGAAACTCATGGTGCCCCACCGTTCCAATGTGGTCAGTGCTCCATGTATCGCTCCTGGAACAACTGTAGGGTCTAATCCATAACCATTTAAATTTTTGTCACGCTGTTGATACCAATCAATTGATGCATCACTAGCGGCCCAACCCTGACCAACAATGGAAGTTACTCGTTTTTCGGATTGAGGATAAACGAGGATAAGTGCCTCACCACCTAAACTATAAAGATCTTGCTCAACAACACCGCCAACTAGAAGTGCAGCTACTCCAGCATCAAATGCATTACCTCCATTTTGTAAGATTTCTAGTGCTACTGCGCTTGTAAGCGGATGCCCTGTTGATATACCAGCATTTCGACCCATCACAGATGGTCTTAATTGGTTTGGGACTACAGACACGGTTTGTTGGGTCGGAGTCTCAATTATCTCCTGTGCACAGGAGCTTAGTAATATGCATAGGCATGTCATAAGGAGAGATTTATTCGTATGCTGATTCATTTTTCTCAGACTCCTTGTCTGATGGGGATAGTCCACAATATTTAATACACCTTATACTTTTTGTGCGTCGATCGGGCAAGTCCATGATAGTGAGGATAAATTAAGTGAAGCGAAAACCAAGCTATATAGAACATGAGATATTTAGGATGCCTATGGGCTTTCCTGTAAAGGCCTTCAATTCAGGCCTAGATTATTGCGCTAAACCAGAGGATATTTTTGTTTGCTCGTATCCTAAATGCGGAACAACCTGGCTTCAGAATATGGTTTATCTTATTCTTAATGACGGTGTTCCACTGAGCCTAGATCAGTTTTTGCCTAGAGTATTTCCGCATTTAGAAGAAGTTGGTAAGGAAGTCTGTAACCAGCTACCAACACCCAGATTAATAAAAACCCACTTACCCTTCTCAATAACACCACATAACTCTAAGGCTCGTTATTTGTATGTTGCACGGAACCCATTCGATTGTGCAGTTTCATTTTTTCATCATACTCGTGGGTTTCCACAACACTATGATTTTTTAGATGGAGAATTCGAAGAGTTTTTTGAATGTTTTATTGCTGGGGAAGTGGATTTTGGTGATTATTTCGATAATTTAATTCCTTGGTATAAGCGTAAAGATGATGAAAATGTTTTATTCATTACCTATGAGTCAATGAAAGCTGATTCATATCGATCAATTATGGCAATTGCGGACTTTCTTGAAGTAGAAATCTTCAAGAACAAAAAGATGATCGATAGCATCATTAAGTACAGTAGCTTTGACGCAATGCAAAAAAACCAAACGCGTTGGGCTAGTCTTCGTTCAGATACAGTGGAGCCCTTTATTCGTAAAGGGATTGTTGGAGACTGGGTTAATTATTTTACGCCAAAACAGACCCATCGCTTACTGGAAAAATATTTTTATAAAACGAAAGGAACGGGTATTGATAATCTTTGGTTAGATGTGCTCGAATCTGCTACTAAAAACAACTGAAGGAGAAATGTATTGGACTCAAAACTTAAAACTGAACTAGAAGCAGGTGTCTTTCGTCGACTTCTTCAGCATCTTGATAAACGGAAGGATGTTCAGAATATTGAATTGATGATACTTGCAGGGTTTTGTCGTAACTGCTTGAGCAAGTGGTATGTAGAAGCGGCTGTTGAGAATGGCACTGAAATCGGACTTGATGATGCACGTGAGCTTGTTTATGGGATGCCATATAGTGAATGGAAAGATAATCACCAACCAGTTGCTACAGATGAGCAGCTTAGTCGTTTTGAAGAGGCTCAGAAAGTTAATGAATAGTGGTTTATGTAGTCCTATGTATCTATCGAGACTGGCTGCTGTAATTTGCTAAAGTTCATTAAATATTATCAGTCTACCTTCAAGCGGTAGGCGATAAGACCACCGATAAGCATAGGTAAGGCAAATACAATGTAGTTGCCTGACATGCTCAGTCCAGCCGCGATCAGAAACCCTGCTACTGCTGGACCAATGACTGCACCTGATCTCCCAAGCCCTACAGCCCAGCCGATGCCCGTACTGCGAATTTCAGTCGGATAGAGTTTTGCTGCCACAGCGTATAAACCAGTGAACCCACCCTGTTGTAGAATTCCTACTAGGAAGATTATGACTAAGTGAAGTGTCTGTTGGTTTGGTGATCTTGCAAAGATCACCATGAAAACCCCTGATGTAAGTAAGAATAAGGAAACGAGGTTTGTTAGTCTCCAACGAGTA
>JAQWRR010000049.1 GCA_029243585.1 Gammaproteobacteria bacterium | reverse complement strand
AACCTGGATCACTATCAATGGATAGTTGCCCTTACTCGAATCATGTCTGCTGTGTTTCGTAAAGGTGGAGATGTAACTTTTCTCGTGGATGAGTTAAAAGCCGTGTTCGATCCGAGAGGGGGTTATTGGCAACCTGGTGGCAAGTTTATGCCCTCAATAATTGCAGAGCTTGGACACATCGTAGAGCGGCATTTAACCCAAATAGGTCTTCTGATTCCACAAACCCCTAGTGAAGAGCATGAAAAAATGATGGAAGAGAAGCGTGCTGACTTTGAGGCGCGTGATGTCCAAACAGATGCTTTTGCAGAGAATAAATTTCCAGATGGTGCTCAACTTTGCGGTAAATGCAATACTGCGGCAAGTGTGATGATGGATGGCTGCTTAACATGTTTGAATTGTGGGTACTCTAAGTGTGGTTGATATTCAGACATTATAGAGTCTCGGTATAGTCGTCCTATATATTTAAATGTCTGCGATTAATTTGTTCAGTAGCATTATGATTGAAGTCGGGCGGTTTTTTAGACCACACACTAGAACAAAGTAGACGTAAAACGTGAAATAATACGTTTCTCACTATAAAAATTAATGGGCCCGTGACATTAAATATCCCCGACTTCTCTAATTTACGAGTACTTGTTGCCGGTGATGCGATGCTTGATGAGTATCGCTTTGGTGATACTGGAAGAATATCGCCAGAAGCGCCAGTTCCTGTTGTTAGGACACAGGGTACTGAGCGACGACCAGGCGGTGCCGCAAATGTTGCCTACAATATTGCGGCACTTGGTGCACATGTTCAGTTGGCGACGGTAATCGGTGCCGACGACCGTGGACAGGTTTTATCAGAACTTCTTGTCGCAGCTGATGTGGAGTGCCATTTCATAAAGGCGCCTCATGCACCAACTATTCATAAACTTCGTGTTCTGTCTCGTAATCAACAGCTTATTCGATTGGACTCAGAAGAAAGCTTTAAAGATCAGGGAGACATTTTTGCTGACCTTGTTCGTAACTTATTGAGGGATACTGATGTTGTAGTCCTTTCGGATTATGGAAAAGGTTCACTAGATCGAGTAGAGAGCCTAATTTCAGCATGTGTTGAGGCAAAAATCCCAGTATTAGTTGACCCTAAAGGGACTGATTTTCAACGTTATAAATGCGCGACAATTTTAACGCCTAACCAGGCAGAATTCGCTGCTGTCGTTGGGCATTGGAAGAACGAGGATGAGTTTTTAAACGAAGGGGAGTCATTAAGGAACCAGCTCAAACTAGAAGCTTTGCTTGTAACGAGAGGGGAGCAGGGAATGACCTTATTCCCTAAAAGGGATCAGGCTTTATCGCTTCCAGCAGAAGCGCGAGAGGTTTTTGATGTAACTGGCGCTGGTGATACATTTATTTCTTTAATGGCGGTTGGGGTTGGATGTGGGCTTAATTTTGAAGCAGCAGCAGGATTAGCAAATCTTGGTGCTGGACTAGTAGTAAGAAAAATTGGTGTTGCTAGCGTTACAGTCTCTGAACTGCGCATTGCTTTGCATAGCAAGGGAACCGGTGGAAGGGGGCTTGTTAATACTGAAGAGCTTGAGGCTCTTATTAAAGAAGCCCGATATCGTGGTGAGCGTATTGTTATGACAAATGGCTGCTTTGATATTCTGCATGCGGGACATGTCAGTTATTTAGAGGAGGCAAAGACGCTCGGTGATAGACTGGTTATAGCAGTGAATGATGATGAGTCAGTAAAAGGGTTAAAAGGAAAATCACGTCCTATTAACCCACTAGAGGACAGAATGGCAGTGCTGTCTGGTTTGGCAGCTGTAGATTGGGTGGTGTCGTTTTCAGAAAAGACACCAGCTAACCTTATCGCAAAACTTCTTCCTGACGTGCTGGTAAAAGGAGGAGATTATCAAACAGATGAGATAGTCGGTGGCAAGGAGGTAATTAAAAACGGTGGCGAAGTGCGAGTACTAAGTCATAAGGACGGCCGATCAACGAGTGCTGTAATAGATGCAATACGTAAAAGCTAAATATCTGATTAACTGCCTGTCAACCAGCCATTTACCTCTTCAAAATCACTAATACTCAAATTTCCAGCAGCGAGCCTAAGACGCAGGACGTTTAATATATAGTCGTATCGACTGCGCGCATAAGCAGTTTCAGCCGCACTTAAATTATTTTGGGCAATTAATACCTCCACGGTTGTTCTAGTGCCAACCTCAAACCCAGCTTCAGTTGCCTGTAATGCGGTTTCAGAGGAGGTGACAGCTTGGTTTAAAGCTCTTACTCGAGATATCTCCGAGATAACGCTCAGATACGCATCTCGCGTTTCTCGTTCCGTAGCCCGAGAAACCGCTTCTAGATCCTCTAGTGAGGCTCTACGTTCATATACGGATTGTTGAATTTTGGAAGAGTTATAACCTCCTGTAAAAAGAGGTATATTAAAATTGAGCGAAATAAAGTAATTGTCGGCATCCGTACTTGAGGGTGTTCGTTGGGGGGGGCAACGATTAAGTCCTGATTCTCCAAATTGATCTCCAAAGTCAGGAAGGCATGTGAACCTGCCATTTACTCCCCGTATAAGGTTATTAGTGCGGACTGTGTCGCTGCTTGACTGGCCAAAGGCGGCGGAAAAGCTTAGGGTAGGTAATCGGACGCTTCGTTGAACCGCTATCTCATCCAATGCAATATCAGAAGAAATTCTGCTTGATATCAATGTTAGATTTCGGTCAAGGGCTGTTTGTACCCACTGCTCGGCATTAAGAGGATCTGGCTGGAGGAGAGGTAGTTCATCAACAGGTCCGTCTAGGTCTGCTACAGATTCGCCAATAATCTCCCGTAGATATTCCTGAGTTGTTGCAAGGTTACGTTTAGCCAGAATCTCTGCTGCTATAGACTGGTCATACCCTGCCTGGGCTTCTTGTACATCAGTGATAGCAATTAGCCCAACCTCAAAACGTTGTTCTGCCTGCTCCAATTGTCGTCCTATCGCCTCGCGTGCCGAAACTTGTGAAGCTAAAGTGTCTTCTGCAGCTAGAACCAAGAAGTACGTTGTGGCGACCCTAACAAGAAGGTTTTGACGAGCAATTTGATACCCAATTTCTGCCTGGGCAAGCTGTTTATCAGCTTGCCCCAGTCTTAGAAACCGTCCCCAGTCGAATAAAGTCTGTTCCAGCTCGACATTCCATAGAGATGAATCTCTATCAAACTTCGTACTGCCAATATAAGGATCGGGTTGGCCAGTAGCAAAATTTGTTGGTTGATTAGGATCCTTAGAATATGAAGTGGCCTCACCAGCAGTAAACCTTATAAAAGGAAGCATCGCGCTACGAGTCTGTGGCTTAATTTCCAAGGCCGCTAGATAACTAGCCTCAGCTCCACGCATGATTGGGTCATACTTAAGAGCACTCTGATAAATATCTAGTAAATCCTCCGCCGCTGTGTGCGAAGCTGCACATGTAAGCAAGCCGATTAAAACGTATAAGTTGCGTATGTGATTATTCATAAGGACCTACCATGTAGTTGGTCATAATTAATTTACATTCTGAACCGGGAAACGGAAACCGCTAAGCATGGATAACTTTTTCAATTTGTGATTTATCCATAAACCATCCTGCCGGCAATAAATCTTCCAATATCAAGTAAAGACTGGGAACTAGGAATAAGGTCATCATAGTTGCGAACAACACTCCCCAGCCTAAGGATATGGCCATGGGGACAACGAAAGCGGTATTTGGATTGTTCGATAACATCAGTGGAACCAGCCCTAAAAAAGTGGTTAAAGAGGCAAGCATAATGGGTCGGAACCTAACTATACTGGCCTGTACTGTTGCTTCATCAATCGATACACCCTGTCTACGTAACCTATTGATGTAATGAACGAGCACTAAGCTTGCGTTTACGACTACACCTGAAAGAGAAATGATCCCTAAGATTGATGACATAACTATTGGCCAGCCCATAATCAGATGTCCCGCTAAGGCACCGACAGCCCCAAAAGGGATTACGCTCATGATTACAAGGGGTTGAACATAAGATTTCAGTGGAATAGCAAGTAAGCTAAACATAACCATCAAAGCTAAAGGGATTAGTGCAGCAAGACCTGAGAATGCCTCTATACCTTCCTCGTGCTCGCCCCCTAAGTAATAGCTCATTCCTCGATAATTCAACAATATAGATGGCAATACTTCAGCCTCTAAGGTATCAATTATTTCCTGAGGTGTTGCCATGCTTCGATCTACATCTGCTGTTACAGTAACTATACGCTGCCGATCAACCCGTCTTATGGTGGAGAACCCCGTACCAAAATCAACCTCGGCCACAGCAGCAAAAGGCACTTCGGAACCAGTAGCAGTTCGAATGCGCATGTCCTCAAGATCTCCTAGGGATCTTCTGTCCAGTTCAGGATATCGGACCATGGCTCTAACATCTTCGGTGCCGCGTTGTATTCGCTGGGCTTCTTCACCATAAAATGCTTGGCGTACTTGTCGTGCTAAGTCATTTAGTGTCAGCCCCAAATGACGTGCCTCTGGGCGTAACGACAACCTCGCCTCTTGTTTACCAGAACGAAAAGAATCTGAGATATCGGTAACACTTGAGAATCTGCTTAATTCTGCCCGTACCTGTGCGGCAGCTTCGCCTAACTGATCTACATTTTGTCCTCTAAGGTTTATGGATATTGCATCACCTGTATTAAAAGCAACCGCGGAGTATCTGAGTTCTATGACATCTGCAACTGGTCCAGTGAGTTCGCGCCACCGCGATGCAATATCCAAAGAAGTAATATTGCGTTCAGAGATTGGAACTAAAGACATAGAAACCTCAGCGAGATGACTTGCGCCGGATGTGAAGGAAGATCGTGCTCTTGGACCCCCACCTCTGCGTCCTGCAGTTTTTCCTATTGAAGTAAGAATATGAAGAACGGCACTAGGGTTATCTGGATTCTCACTATCTAGCTGAGCTTTTAGTTGTAGAGCAGCCAGTTCGATTTGTTCTGCTGCGCGCACAGTGTCTTCAACAGGAATACCTTCAGGCATGGTTAGACTTGCATAAATACGATTTCCCTCAATAGGAGGCATGAACTGGAAGTCGATACGTCCGCTGAAGAACATTGCTAGCATTAGGATCAATACGCCTAGTCCTGCAGTAATTGGAACATAGCGCCACTTTTCCAATACTTTTCTTAAAAAATTACCGTAGCGCTGTTCGGAAAAATCTTCCAGTCCTTGTCCTAATCGGCTTTGAAGTTTCACCCATTTTTTAACAAACGTTTTTTGATTTTCAGGGTCTCTATCTTTTTTTCTATGAGCAAGGTGCGAAGGCAAAATTAATAAGCATTCAATAACACTGAATATTAGGCAGATAACAACGATTTTTCCGATGATAGAAAAAAAAGCCCCCATACGTCCTGGTGTAAAGATAAGTGGTAAAAAAGCGGCGATGGTGGTGAGGACGCCAAATACTACTGGTACAAGCATTTCATATGCGCCATTTATTGCGGCGGTGCGTTGAGTTTCTCCACTGCGTTCATAGGAATAGATACGCTCTCCTACTACGATAGCATCGTCTACTACGATACCAAGGACCAACATAAACCCTGTAGTAGCAAGGAGACTCATCGTGATGCCAAAAGCATCAAACGTCATGATTCCTCCCAGCAAGGCTATTGGAATGCCGGCAGCTACCCACATTGCTAACCGGAATTGCAGGGGTAGGGTAAGCGCTATGAGTACTAGTACTAGTCCACCTAAAGCCACACCAAGTATGGTATTGAGCGCTTCCTTTAAGTCTTGTGCTTCATCGAGCCAAACAGATAGTTCTATACCCTCAGGCATCTCGGACCGAGCGTTTTCAAGGTAAGCCTTACTTTTTTCTGAGACAGCCGCACTATCTTCGCTTGCAATTCTATACACCTTGACCATTGCTGCAGGTTTGCCGTCTAGCCGTACTTGCAGTTCCCCTTCTTCAAAACCATCTACTACCTGAGCAATTTCTCCAAGAGTGACTGCTGTCCCGTCTCCTCGAGTTACAACAACGATACTTTCGAACTCGCTACCTCGATAGGCTTGTCCTTTAGTCCGCAGTAAAATCTCCCCCCCACCGGCCTTGATAGAGCCTCCCGGCAGATCAAGAGAAGAACGTCTTACTGCATCGGCTACCTCTTGTAGTGTGAGGCCATATCTACGCAATGTTTGTTCTGATACCTCGATTGAAATCTCGTCTGGACGTACGTACTCGACAGCTACTTGAGAGACGCCATCTATGGCTACAAGATCTTCTCTCATATTCATTGCTAGCTGCTTTAGAGTTCTCTCATCTGCATCTCCTGAAATAACGATATGGAGAACTTCATTCAGGACGGACATTTCAGAAATAATTGGTCGTTCCGTTTCTTCGGGAAACGTATTAATACTATCTACATTGCTTTTTATTTCATTTAGTGCCTGAACCGTATCAGAGCCAAGCTCAATTTCTAGGGTCACGGTACAGCTTCCCTCATTAGCACTGGATGTCATTCTGAAAATGCTCTCTGCACTTTCCAAGGCCTCTTCAATGCGAGTGCAAACGCCTTCCTCAACTTCCTCGGGCGCGGCCCCTAAATAGGGTACGCTAACTTGTACGATTCCTAATTCCACATCAGGAAACTGTTCTTTATTAAGTTGTGTTAGTGATAGCAGTCCACCAGCAACTAAAATAACCATAAGCAGGTTTGACGCAACTGGGTTATCTATGAACCATGCAATAATGGATTTCATGTGTATTAGTTTTCTGTGGTGTCAGGATAGACTGGACTAACTAACATGCCGTTTACTACTGTTTGCAACGGTGTGAGACAAACCACTTCGCCCCCATTCAAACCATTAGTAATATAAACTTCATCACGATAGATACGTAGAATTTCGATCGTGCGATACTGAAGTCTATTATCGGCGTCTATTATAAGGACTTGGCTGTCATTTCTTAGTGCAGATCGAGGCAAAACAAAGACGTTATCCACCAAACGCCCTTCAATATCAGCTTGTACAAATAAACCAACTGGGGGAGGCATGTTATTGTCATCCTCTCCGGCGCGAATTCGTGCAACTGCATGCACCATGCGACTCATAGCGTCTATTTCAGCTTCAGTACGAACAATCCTACCAAACCATTCTTGTTCCATTCCGGCAAAATTAGCGGATAGTGTCGTCATAGGCGCATCTATCTCTTTTAATTCACCTCGCTGGGTAAGTGGAACATTGAGATATGCCAATTGGCTATCTGCAATAGGAAGACGTACTTCCACATAATCTGATCCATAAATACTTGCGACTGACTCACCACGACTTACAAACTGGCCAGTGTCTACACGTTCACTTCTCACAAGTCCTGTAAAGGGGGCATGTATCTCTGTTCGCTCTAAATCTCTTTTCGCTTGTTCTAAAATTACTCGCGCATCTTGGAGTACTGCCTCTGCTACATTTGCTGACCTAACAGCACTCTCTAAATCTGCCTGACTTATAAGTTTTTGTGCTTCCAATTCAATTGAGCGAGTTAGATTGAATTGGGCTAACTGATCTTCTGCTTCAGCTCGACTTATACTTGCTTCAGCTCTTTCAACTAAGTTTTGATAATCACGATTATCCACTTTGAGGAGAAGATCTTTATATTCAAAATATCCACCCGAAACCAGACTGGGGGAAACCCAAACTACTGTTCCTGAAACTTCAGGAACTAGATTCGTTTCCGTTCTTGGTGAAACCGTACCCTGGGCATGAACCATCATGCCAACTGTTTTTGGATGAACTGTAAGCGCACGAACTACTGTAGGTATAGGATCAGGTTGTGTTGGTTGTAATCGTTGACTCGTTGCTAGCAATGTAACTGCGCCCAACAAAGCGATAGCCAAAATTGAAATAGGAACCATGGTTTTAGCTTTCATATAGGCTGCCTGTTGTTTTTTCATTGGCTCTTCCTAAGGTCCTTGTGTCCGGCACTATTGAAGGCTCGATGCATCAGTTAGTAAAAAGGTCGCAAGAAACTCACTTTGGGACTCAGGTCAATTAAGATACTTAATGAGGCTATTACCAGCCAAATTCAAGCATCACTTATAGATTACGGGTGACTGTTCCCAGCTAATACCGGGGTATGGACGAATCAATTTCTTGTGACCAAGCATCAATTCCTCCTGTCAGATTGAAGACACTACTAAACCCTGATGACAATAAAAACTTAGAAACACGCCTGCTACGTCCGCCACTATGGCACATGACGACCAAAGGATTGTCCTCACTTAGCTCATGCAATCGACCAGGTATTTGCATCATTGGAATATGCTTTGCGCTCTGTAAAGAAGCTATCTCTAGTTCTGTGTCTTCTCGTACATCCAAAAGAGTGACATTCTGGCGATCTTCTTTAGACCATCGCTCAAAGAACTGGGTAGGAGTTAGTTCAGGTATTTCCGTCATGAAACAGCTAGAGCACAAACGGCTCATGATGAGTCGTGTTTGAAAGTGGAGTAACTACAGTTTCAAATAGAGTTTCCTGCATCCATTCTTCGTTCGTATTTTTCGTAATCAGCAGAGCCTCCATCACAGGGGCTTGACCAACAATGATAAACATTCTTCCACTGGGCCGTAGCATTTGAATAAGCCTTTCATCAATTGATGGAAGAGAGCCAGTTATTGCGATGACATCAAATTGATCATTATTAGTTAGATCAAAGACATCTTTGGTATGCAATTCTACGTTTTTAATATTCAGATGATTAAGTTTTTGGCGTGTATCTGTTGTGAACTCAGAAATTATATCTATGCTTACAATGGTTTTTGATAAATGCGATAGACAGGCTGTCAGAAATCCGCTACCAGTACCTACTTCCAAAATTTTTTCATCAGCTTTGAGTGCAAGTGACTGAAGAAGGCGACCTTCAACTTTTGGGGTCATCATATATTGGTTGTAGGCTAAGGGAATCTCCATGTCAGCAAAGGCAAAATCGTAATAGTCTTTAGGGACAAACAATTCCCGAGTACTTTTCCTGACTGCCTCAAGTACTTGGTTATCAAATACATCCCAAGTACGCAGTTGCTGCGCAATCATTCGAGTTCGTGCTTCTTCAAGGTTCATGCAATATTCCAATTGAAGGTCATTCTAAGTATCAACAAGATTATGAAGTTTGCCTAAAGCGGACAAGTTAAAAAGTTGTTATCAGATTCTAAGCTTTTTAGATAAAGATCATACAACCATTTAATTAGAATTCCTGTAGCAACCTAGCTTGACCAGCAAGAGCAAGAAACAGATGCATACATAACCTCAAAGTTTAATGCATTACAATAGCGGCACTATCAATAGAGCCACGATATTGATGATTTTAATAAGCGGATTAATTGCAGGGCCTGCAGTGTCTTTGTAAGGGTCACCAACGGTGTCGCCCGTTACCGCTGCCTTATGCGCTTCTGAGCCCTTACCACCAAAATTACCATCTTCAATATATTTTTTGGCGTTATCCCAAGCACCTCCACCTGTTGTCATAGAAATGGCAACAAAGAGCCCGGTTACGATTGTGCCCATTAGCAGTCCACCTAATGCTTCAGGGCCGAGCAGCATGCCTACAACAATTGGGACAAGCACGGGAAGAAGTGATGGAATAATCATTTCTTTAATTGCCGACCTAGTTAGTAAATCTACCGCAGTGGAGTAATCAGGCCGCGTTGTGCCTTCCATGATTCCCGCTATTTCTCTGAATTGTCTGCGCACTTCTTCTACTACAGATCCTGCTGCTCTTCCAACAGCTTCCATGGCTAAGGCTCCAAACAGAAAGGGCACTAGGCCGCCTATAAACAGGCCAATAATCACTCGGGGGTTAGATAGATCAAAGCTCAGTACTCCAAAACCTTCTTGTTCTAGGCTGTGGGTGTAATCGGAAAATAAAACCAGTGCTGCTAAAGCAGCAGAGCCGATGGCATAACCCTTAGTAACTGCTTTTGTAGTATTACCTACTGCATCCAGGGAATCCGTTACCGTTCTAACATCAGAGGGCAATTCGGCCATTTCGGCAATGCCTCCCGCGTTATCAGTGATGGGGCCAAAGGCATCCAAAGCAACGATCATACCTGTCATAGAGAGCATGCTAGTTGCTGCTATAGCTATGCCATATAGCTCCGCAAGTTCATATGCCCCCCAGATTGATATGCAAACCATGATCACTGGCCATGCTGTCGATTTCATTGAAACACCAAGGCCTGCAATGATATTTGTTGCATCTCCCGTGGTTGATGCACTCGCAATTTTTTTTACTGGAGCATATTCGGTACTGGTGTAATATTCGGTGATCACTATCATGGCAGCAGTTAAGGCTAAGCCTATAAGTGCTGCTAAATATAAGTTAATAGCACCGTCACCCATTAGAGCAGTTGTAATTGGGTAGAAAGCGATTGCTGCTAGAACTCCGGAGACAATAACCCCTTTATATAACGCCCCCATTATTTTTCCGGTATTAGTCTTCACAAAGAACGTACCGACAATTGATGCAACGATTGAAATTCCACCAAGTGCTATGGGGTAAATGACAGCATTCTCACCAATTGATGCGGTCATCAATCCGCCGAGAAGCATGGTTGCTATAAGCGTTACAGCATAGGTTTCAAAAAGGTCTGCCGCCATTCCAGCACAGTCCCCAACATTATCCCCAACATTGTCTGCTATGACGGCTGGATTACGAGGGTCATCTTCTGGAATACCCGCTTCTACTTTACCAACTAGGTCTGCTCCAACGTCGGCACCCTTTGTAAAGATTCCGCCGCCAAGACGAGCAAAAATTGAGATTAATGAGCCACCAAATGCAAGTCCAACTAGCGCTTTCAACACAGCCTCTTGTCCCATCCCCATCGACTGAAGGATGGCGTAGTAACCAGCAACGCCCAGTAAGCCTAGGCCTACAACTAACAACCCAGTGATAGCACCGCCACGAAAAGCGATAATCAGTGCAGGATTAACTCCCTGTGTAGCTGCTTCAGCAGTTCTAACATTTGCACGCACGGAGACGAACATTCCGATATAGCCGGCTAAAGCTGAGAAGGCAGCTCCAATCGCAAAACCAATTGCGCTGTACCAATCGATTGCGATTCCAAGGATCACAAACAGGACGATTCCAACAATAGCGATGGTCAAATACTGCCGGTTCATATATGCACTTGCACCTTCTTGTATGGCGGATGCAATTTCCTGCATGCGTTCAGAACCTGCCGATCGGCCTAGTATCCAGTTCACAGCGACCAAACCATAGATCACTGCTAACACGGCAGCCCCTAATGAAAGCCAAAGAGCCATTTCTGAGTTCATTCTGTTTTCTCCAGTCTTGTCCACTACCTACGAATGATGGTACCAACTTTGTAAGACAGTCAGTTTACGGAAGTTATGGAATATTAATTAAAGCTCGCAGTTAGCCTTTGCTTTGAAAGTTAAGTGTCCTAATCAATCTTATGAATAATTTCATAACATCAAATCTTAGTAATATTTTTTACTGTTTCGGTGTTTTGATTCACAAAAAAACCGCGCTATCTTAACACAAAGTCTTTGTCTAACCGCCGCTGTACAGGCACATTACGTAGTTCAGCATAACGAGGCAACCCTTTTTGATAAGGTGGATAGTCCTCCCCACGAATGAGTGGTTCAAGGTAGCGACGACAGGCTTTTGTTATGGAAAATCCGTCACGACTTATGAATGAACGAGGCATCATTTTTTCTTTGTTTGCAACCCGGCTTAATGGCGCATGCTTTATCGACCAGCGATAAGGAGAATCTGATGTGCGCACTATTATGGGCATTACGGCATTGTGTCCTTTGAGGGCAAATTGAACAGCCTTTTTCCCTACCGCATATGCTTGTTCCACATCCACCTTAGATGCAATATGTCGAGCAGAACGTTGTAAATAATCAGCAATTGCATAGTGATATTTAAGGCCTAGTTTTTCCTTTACTAGAGTAGCTACGGTAGCTGCAACTCCACCAAGCTGAGCATGACCAAAGGCATCATGAATTCCTGATTCAGCTAAAAATCTACCATTTGGATGGCGGACCCCTTCTGAAACAACAATGACGCAGTAGCCATAGCGATCCACACACTTTTTAACTCTCGCTAGGAAATGAGCTGTATTAAAAGGAATTTCAGGAAATAGAATAATGTGAGGTGCGTCACTCTGGTTATGTCCAGCCAGTCCTCCTGCAGCAGCAATCCAACCCGCATGCCGTCCCATAACTTCCAGTATGAAAACTTTAGTTGAGGTTTTAGCCATGGACGCGACATCTAGAGCAGCCTCGCGCGTTGCAAGTGCTACATATTTCGCAACTGAACCAAAACCAGGACAGGTGTCTGTTAAAGGCAAATCATTATCAACTGTTTTAGGGATTCCAATGCAGGTCACAGGGAACCCGAGTTTTTGACCAATTTGAGATACTTTATGAGCAGTATCCATAGAATCACCACCGCCGTTATAAAAGAAGTACCCAATATTGTGGGCCTTGAAGACTTCTATTAGACGTTGATATTCTGCGCGATTTTCCTCTAAACCTTTGAGCTTATATCGGGCAGACCCGAAAGCCCCCCCAGGTGTATAACGTAAGGCTGCAATGGCTCTGTCAGATTCTTTACTTGTATCAATCAGATCTTCTGTCAGAGCGCCAATAATCCCATTTCGACCAGCAAGTATTTTGCCTATTCGATCCTTTTTTTTTCGTGCTGTCTCAATTACGCCACAAGCCGTTGCGTTGATTACAGCCGTTACTCCACCTGACTGAGCATAAAAACCATTTTGCTTCACTATGACTCCCAGGAATGTTGTTTTAATAGGTCTTGAACATACAGGATACCAAAAGGATTTTTTTTGTTTGACCACCAAAGCTTATCGGGCTAGCTTTATTGTCATAAGTTACTGTTAAAATAGATATGGAGGCCTCTAAATGAGAATTGTATTGCTTGGTGCGCCTGGTTCTGGGAAGGGCACTCAGGCCTATAGACTACAAAAGGAAATGGGCTTGCCGCAGATATCAACTGGGGACCTTTTGCGAGAGGCTGTGACTGCAGGCAGCACATTAGGGCTTCAGGCAAAAAATCAAATGGATTTAGGTGAATTAGTTTCTGATGACATTGTTTTGGGGATCATTGGAGATAGAGTCCGCGCAGCTGATACAACTGACGGATATGTGCTGGATGGATTCCCGAGAAACCTTGGACAAGCTAAAAGTTTAGATAACCTTCTAACACGTCTGGGCCAGAAGTTAGATGCTACTATTTTAATGGATGTGGATTTTGAGCTTTTGATTAAGCGATTAACTGGAAGACGGACCTGTTCTAAGACCGGCAAACTACTTAATATTTATTTCTCTCCCAAAGAAGAATTAGAAGCCTGCATAAAAGCAGGTGGTGAGCTGCGTCAACGAGCTGATGATAATGAGGATACTATTAGGAATAGGCTACTTATTTATGAGCGTGAGACACAGCCATTGATTAGGTACTATGGTGACAGGAATATTTTGCAAATAGTGGACGCAAAGGGAAATATGGACGATGTCTATATAGGGGTTAGAGAGGCCCTTGATAACCCTCTACTTTAAGAAACTAGAACCAGGGCTTTTAAGTTTCTTTTAAGAAAAAATCGTCGAACTCGTGCTGTCTCCATCCGTTAGCTATTCTATCGGAAGGGTTGCCAAAAAGAAGATCTATGAGTTCTTTCCGAGTGGCGAGCACTTCAGGTTGAATGCCCAGTTTATGCGCTCGTTGTGCCGTAAGGTTCTGAAGCTGCTTTAGGCTATTTTTATCAGGACGAAGTTTGTTTAGGCGTTTTTTTGCTAGAGTTGTTTTATCAATATTTTTGTTAGTAGTAGCAGCCAGAATTTTGTCACCAAAACGCTTGATAAGCTTAGGAGGCATATCAGCAATAGCGGCTAGTTCTTTATGTGTAGTTGGGGGTCTGCTTGCAGTGCGAATAATTAATTCATCGCTTAGTATCCAGCGCCGAGGACGGTCAAGATCTTGCGCACACTCCTCACGCCATTCGACTAAAGATAATGCAACAGACTGAGATAAGGCTTCTAAGGAACTGAGGCCCTTAAGACGTTCCCATAGAGTTAAAGCAGGAGTCACCAATGGTGCGCCAAGCGCTTGTTGGCAGTCTTCCTCAAACCAGCTAATACGACCATATTTTTCTAGTTCTGAGTATAGGTTGTCCCATAATTTCAAAAGATGATGCACATCACCTAGAGCATATTTAATGGCGGGGGATGCTAGAGGACGTTTTGCCCAATTCGTTCTAGATAATGACTTGTCCAGTTCAATATTTAATCTTTTTTGAACAATATCTTGAAGACCAATTTGTGGCATATGGCCTAGTAGCGCTGCAGCTATTTGTGTATCAATCAAACTAGAGGGAAGTCCATTTGCATATTGGTCTATAACCTCAAGGTCTTGCCTAGCGCTGTGTAAAACCCAGGATTTATCTTTATCTAAAAGTAACTTAAATAGTGGACTTAAATCCAAATCAGCTAAGCAGTCGACGCAGGCTGCTAAGTTAGGGGTGGCTATCTGTATTAAGCAGAGTTTTGGGTAATATGTGCTTTCCCTCATGAACTCAGTATCGAGAGAAATTATTGGTTCTACTGATATGCTGGAAATTAATTCAGCAAGAGAACTATCGCTATCAATAAAAAAGTCTGTTCCCATAATGCGTTTCTTTTACACTTACTCAGGTGGCATTCCAACTATAAACATTAGGAGTATTCACGTTTGTGGCATTTAACACTGGTATTTGCCGATATAGCACTTCACAGACGAGGTCCTGACGAGCTACCAGCATCGCAATTCTTGTTTGTGTCTGTCCTTGTCTCCTATCTAATAGTGGGGCTCTTGTCATTATTATTCAGTGAACCGGCTGAGCGTCTGCTCTCAATTAACATTTTCGGTTTAAACCTTTATCTAGGATACATTGGTCTGATCATATTGGAGACGTCCTTAGATATTTTATTCGTTTGGGGGACACTAAAGATTTTTAATCACTCCAAACGTTTTTTTCAGACTGCTACCGCTTTATTTGGGGTGCTGGCATTACTGGGGGTTTTCAGAATGCCTGTTTTGGTTTGGATAGAAGCTGTCAGAGAGGTAGGTAATGAACCTACTACTGGAGTATTTGTCTATCTCGCGCTCTTTCTTTGGACAATAGATGTGGCTGGATTCATATTAGCTAAAGCAACTCAGAACAAATATTTTGTGGGGGTTTTGATCTCAACAGGTTACGTCATGTTTTCTTTTTCCCTGCGTGATTATATGTTCCCGGTAACTGGCTAATGCGTATTCATATACTTGGGATCTGTGGAACATTTATGGGCGGGGTTGCTGCAATAGCAAAGGCTGCTGGTCATGAGGTTTCTGGGTCTGATGAAAATGTTTATCCACCTATGAGTGACCAGCTAGGTAATTTAGGGATTAATTTACAAGAGGGATATAACTCCGCCTTTATCAGTAAGGGAGTCGACTGTGTGGTTGTTGGAAATGGACTGTCTAGAGGTAATGCTGCCGTAGAGGCTTTGCTAAACAGCGATATCCCATACTACTCAGGTCCTCAGTGGTTATTTGAGAATGTACTACAAGATAAGTGGGTGCTTGCCATAGCAGGCACTCATGGAAAGACGACAACCAGTAGCATGTTAGCTTGGATACTTGAATACGCTAAATATTTCCCTGGGTTTTTAATAGGCGGTGTTCCGAGTAATTTTGGCATTTCTGCACGACTTGGCAAATCTGAGTTTTTTGTTATCGAGGCCGATGAGTACGATACGGCTTTTTTCGATAAACGCGCCAAATTTATTCACTATCGACCTAAAACCCTATCTATAACGAATATCGAATATGATCATGCTGATATTTATGCTGACTTGGATGCCATTCTTTGGCAGTTTCAGCAGCTGCTAAGAACTGTTCCCTCCAGCGGCCTTATTAATGTAAATGGGCATGATAAAAATATCGGAAAAATGCTAAGACAGAGCATATGGACTCCGATTGAAACGTTTGGGTTGGAGAATGGGACAAATTGGTCAGCAAACTATAATACCCAAGGTCTAGAGTCTTATTTTGATGTGTATCGAGAAGACATAAAAATTGGAGGGACAGCCTGGAGTCTGTTTGGCAAGCATAATTTAGCAAATGCTCTTGCCGCTCTTAGTGCTGCTGCACATGCGGGGGTTAGCATAGAGATAGGATTAGAAGCGCTCTCTCTATTTGAAGGAGTAAAAAGACGGCTAGAGAAAAAAGGGGTTTATGGCGGAATCACACTTTATGATGATTTTGCACACCACCCCACGGCAATCACTGCGACCATATGTGCTTTACGAGACCAACACATAGATTCGCGAATCGTTATTGTGATAGAGCCAAGATCGAACACGATGAAGATGGATATTCATAGAGAATCGTTGCTTAAAGCGTTGGGAAGAGCAGACCAAGTGTTTTTATTGGCATCAGATGACTTGGAGTGGAATCCTGAGTCAGCTTTAGCTTCTTTAGGTTCGAAGGTATCTGTTTTATGGGATACGGACTCAATATTAAATCTTCTTTTGGAAGACCTGAGAATTGGTGACTGTGTGACGATGATGTCTAATGGCGATTTTCAGGGGTTACGAAATCAACTACAAGAATCCCTAAAAACTAGATTTAGGAGTCTATAGACGATTGGAATTTTTAAAATAAGATATGACTATTGGAACCGTGCCATTATTTCCTCTGAAGACGGTTCTTTTTCCCGGAGGGATTCTTCCCCTTAGGATTTTTGAACCTCGTTATTTAACAATGGTAAGTGTGTGTTTGAGCAAGAAGAACGGGTTTGGTGTACTGCTAATTAAAGAAGAAGCAGATGTTAGAACCTATGAGATTGGTACAATTGCTGAAATTGTTGACTGGGACCAAGGTAGTGATGGCTTATTAGGTATTAGTGCAGAGGGTGGGAAGCGTTTTCAACTTGAATCTGCAGAAAAACGAACTGATGGACTTTATATCGCTTCAGTTCAAGATATTCCTGATGAGCCAGAGGTGCCTGTTCCAAATAAGTATCAGTTTATGGTTCGTTTGATAAAAAATGTCTTTGATGTTTTAGGTGCGCAGGACCAAATTACATATAAAAATTATGATAATTCTGCCTGGGTTGGATACAGGCTTGCAGAAATTCTTTCATTAACTTTAATGGCCAAACAACAATTATTGGAGCTGAATGATCCGTTGGAAAGGCTTAGTTTATTAAAAAACCACATCCAGAAAGAATCGAAATAAACCGCGAGATTGAGGTTAGCAGTAGTGAAATTTATCGCGCGTTGCCTAAAAGTAGATGATAGGCCTTTAGGGTTGAGATTGAATTTGAGGAGCCCAAACAACCTCAGTCTCAATATCTCCAGCGTTACCAAGGCTTAGCCATCTCATTCCTGGAGGTTGGTTGTCTAGTGAAAAAGAGATACTTTTAGGTAAAAACTGTGAACAAGTGGATGGAGTGCTGAGAAACCGGATCCCGTTGATTTTATGATCTGACTCTTGATGAACATGCCCCCAGACTACAGCTCGCACTTGCTCGTATTTGTTAATAGTTGCTAGAAACTGTTTTGCATCTTGGAGGCCTATTAGGTCAAGCCAATCGCTATCCATACTTAGAGGCTGATGATGCATACAAACCATCAAATACTGGTCAGTATTTTTCTTGAGTGATTCCTCGAGAGCCGCTAAGCCATCTGGACCAAGAGCGCCAGCATGCTGGTTTTCTTGATAACTGTTAAGTAATAAAATACGCCAATCTTCCATATTCTTACTGCCGCCAACTTGAAAAGGTGGCTTGCTAAGCAATTTAGCCATAAGTGTTGGATTATCGTGGTTTCCTGGAATACAAAGAATTGGCAAATTAGACGCTGTTAATGTATTTCGAAAACGCTCATAACCTGCGCGACTTCCATCTTCAACAATATCACCAGTTACTAAGATTCCATCTGGCGGCCAGCGTGGGTCATTACGCGCATAATCTAAAACAGATTTAAAGGTGTCTTGAGTGACAAGACCTCTCGCCCGTCCCTCTGGTAATGCTTGCAGATGTAGATCGGTGATATGAAGAAGCAAAGGGGTGTTTTTATAATTAGTCATTTTGGTGATAATTTGGCCTATAAATCTGTCAAAAACTGCCTTAATAGCCTCTGATATTTATACTTAGGTTGCGAAGACAGTCTACCCTGAGAGACAATCCTTGCCTTCCAGCACAGCTGCCGCTAACAAAAAACTTGATAGCACGAATCGAAAAGAATACCCAGTGACCGATCAACCCACTAGAAAACAGCTCGCCAACGCAATTCGTGCGCTGTCAATGGATGCAGTAGAACAGGCACGTTCTGGGCATCCCGGCATGCCAATGGGTATGGCTGATATTGCTGAAGTATTATGGAATGATTTTCTGAATCATAGCCCCTCGAATCCGCGTTGGCATGACCGTGATCGTTTTGTTCTGTCAAATGGCCATGGTTCCATGTTGCTTTATTCACTAGCCTATCTTACTGGGTATCCCCTCGAAATAGAGGAACTTCAGCAGTTTCGTCAATTTGGGCAGAGAACAGCTGGGCACCCTGAGCGCGATTTAGACATTGGTATTGAGACTACGACAGGTCCACTGGGACAAGGACTAGCTAATGCTGTAGGAATGGCCTTGGCTGAAAAAGTGTTGGCTGGGGACTTTAACCGTCCAGATATAAATATAGTAGATCATCATACCTATGTTTTTCTTGGTGATGGGTGCCTTATGGAGGGGATCTCACATGAGGCGTGCTCTCTAGCTGGCACCCTTAAACTCGGAAAGCTAATAGCGTTGTACGATGATAATGGTATTACTATCGATGGAGAGACCGCGGGCTGGTTTACTGATGATACTGCATCACGATTTCGTTCCTATGGATGGCATGTAATAGATAATGTTGATGGACATGACGCTTTAAGCATAAGTTCTGCATTAAAAAATGCGCAGTCTGAAACACAACAACCCACACTTATAATCTGTAAAACTGTAATTGGTTTTGGCGCGCCTAATAAGCAAGGTACCGCTGATACGCATGGTGCACCTCTTGGTACAGATGAAATAAAGGCGGCTCGTTCCGAGCTTGAATGGAATCATCCACCGTTCTCAGTGCCTGATAATATCTTGAAAGAATGGGATAAGCGTTCGAAAGGTGCTGCCTTAGAGGCTCAATGGCAAAAGCGCTTCGATGCCTATAAAAATGCTTATCCGGAACTAGCAGATGAATATCTGCGCAGAATGGAAGGAAGGCTCCCTTTGGATTGGGAGAATCAGTCTGCAACAGCTATTTCTAAAGTGATTGAAGAGGCAAACGATGTCGCTACACGCAAAGCATCTCTGCGTGCCTTAGAAGCTTATGCTCCTCTTTTGCCTGAGTTGATGGGAGGGTCAGCTGATCTAACGGGTTCAAATCTTACCCTCCATAGCGGATCAACGGCCATTAATAAGACTAGTGAGAATGGAAACTATATTTATTTTGGAGTGCGTGAATTTGGTATGACTGCCATTTTAAATGGTATGTCGTTGCATGGTGGCTTTATCCCATATGGTGGCACGTTTTTAGTATTTTCTGACTATGCGCGTAATGCCTTAAGAATGGCTGCCCTAATGCGCATACAAAACATCTCGGTACTGACGCATGATTCTATAGGGTTGGGTGAAGACGGTCCAACACACCAACCTGTTGAACATATAGCGAGTCTCCGTGCAATACCGAACATGAATGTTTGGAGACCTTGTGATGGCGTTGAGACTGCAGTGGCATGGCGTTCTGCCATAGAAAGAAAGGATGGTCCGACAAGCTTGATTTTGACGAGACAGAGCCTTCCTCATATAGACCGGACAGCCAATCAAATAGAAACAATTTCTTGTGGGGGTTATACCCTAATAGAAAGCGATGGTGATCCTGAACTTATTATTATAGCGACTGGTTCAGAAATAAATTTAGCCCTTCTTTCTGCTCAAGAACTGGTTTCAGATGGTATTCGAGTTCGTGTTGTATCAATGCCTTGCACAGAAATTTTTGATATTCAGTCGGTGGATTATCGATCCCAAATCCTTTCCAACACAAATGCTAGACGGCTTGTTATAGAGGCCGGTATTAAGGATTCCTGGTGGCGCTATGTCGACGGAAAAGGGGATGTAATTGGCATGGATACTTTTGGCCATTCTGCACCTGCTAGCCTATTATTTGAGCATTATGGTTTTACAGTAAAAGCCATTGTTAGTAGAGCACGCCAAATGCTCTCGGTGTGAAGCAGATATTCATGATAGTTAGCTAAAACTTTATTAGGAAAGAAATATGTCAGTGAGGATTGCGATCAATGGGTATGGCCGCATCGGCAGAAATGTACTGCGCGCCCTCTATGAGGGGGATAAACGTAACGACTTGCAGGTTGTTGCTATAAACGGTTTCAATGACGTAAAAGCGGCCGCACACTTGACTCGCAATGATACTACGCATGGGCGATTCCCATATGATGTAGTAGCTGGCGATGGGGTATTAATTGTCGATGGTGATGAAATTCATCTTTCTTCAGAACGCGATCCATTAAAGCTTCCATGGAAAAAAGTTGGCGTAGATATTGTTTTGGAATGTACTGGATCGTTTAATTCAAAGGAGAAGTCGTCTGCACACTTAAAGGCGGGGGCCAGCAAGGTGATTATTTCAGCCTTTGCAGGAGCTGGAGTGGATGCAACTGTGGTTTACGGTGTGAACCATCACATATTGAAGGCAACTGACCAAATTATATCGGGGGCCTCATGCACAACGAATTGTCTTGCTCCTCTGGCAAAGGTTCTCCATGAAGCAGTAGGTATAGAGCAAGGACTGATGACTACGATTCATGCCTATACCAACGATCAAGTATTAATGGATGTTTATCATTCAGATCTGAGGCGGGCCCGTTCTGCTACGCAGTCAATGATTCCTACAAAGACAGGTGCAGCATCAGCTGTTGGCCTGGTTTTGCCAGAGCTTAACGGTCGTATTGATGGTTTTGCTATGAGAGTTCCCACTATCAACGTATCGATTGTTGATCTTACCTTCACTGCTGGGCGAGCTACTTCCGCTGAAGAGCTTAATGAAGCAGTTCTCTTGGCAAGTCAGAATGAGCTAAATGGAGTGCTTGCTTGTACTGATGAACCCCTAGTATCAATAGATTTTAATCATGATCCTGTATCTTCGACGCTTGATGCTGGACTTACTAAGGTTTCGGGAAATTTGGCGAAAGTTTGTGCTTGGTATGACAACGAGTGGGGTTATTCTAATCGCATGCTCGATCTGTCATTAGCGCTTGCAAATGCAAAATAGCGGAGACTATTAATGACCCTTTCCGTCAAATATATGACGGATATTCCGCTTAAGGGGAAGAAAGTTTTAATTCGCGAAGATCTGAATACCCCTATTAAAAATGGAAGTATTACTAGCGATAGGCGAATAAGGGCTGCTTTGCCGACAATTCAGTTTGCTATTGACCAAGGCGCTCAGGTCATATTGATGTCTCACCTCGGTAGGCCAGAAGAGGGGACTTTTTCAAATGAGTTTTCACTCGCACCGATTGCTAAGCGTTTGTCTGAATTGCTTAACTGTAGTGTTGAGCTAGACCAGTCATGGCTTAAAGGGGTGAATGACAAGAGTAGCTACCCTATTTTATGTGAGAACGTACGTTTTGAGCTGGGTGAAAAAGCTAATGATCATGCGCTGGCGAAGCGGATTGCAAGCTTATGTGATGTCTTTGTAATGGATGCATTTGGTACAGCACACCGGGCTCATGCTAGTACGCATGGAGTAGCTCAGCATGCTCCGGTGGCGTGTGCTGGACCACTGTTAGTGGCAGAGTTAGAAGCCTTGGATAGAGCCTTAGAATCTCCAGACAAACCAATGATAGCTATTGTTGGTGGGTCTAAAGTTTCCACTAAACTCAAGGTTTTAAAGTCTCTAGCAGGTAAGGTTGATGAGTTAATCCTTGGAGGAGGAATAGCCAATACTCTTTTGGCAGCAAGTGGTGTTGAAGTTGCGCGATCTTTGTATGAGCCCGATATGCTTGAATTTGCCAGTCATCTTCTAGAAGGCCGTTTTGGTAACACTAGAATTCCTCTACCGACGGATGTTGTCGTAGCAGAAAACTTGGAGGATGAGGTTAAGGGAGAGTTAAAGGGAATTTCTGAGGTTTCAGGTGAAGATAGGATTCTAGATATTGGACCTGAAACTATTCAACATTATTGTGAACGGCTTAAATATGCCAGAACAATTCTATGGAATGGTCCCGTCGGTATATTTGAGCACCCAGAGTTTTCTGCTGGAACTGAGTTACTAGCGCACGCTGTTGCTGAAAGTTCAGCTTTTTCCATTGCTGGAGGAGGAGATACACTAGCTGCTATAGACCAATATGGTCTGTCCGAGCAGATATCGTATATCTCGACTGGTGGTGGAGCATTTTTGGAGTTTTTGGAGGGGAAGCAACTTCCTTCGATTTCTATTCTCGAGGAACGTAACAGACAAAAATGATGGTCATCATAGTCATTTAATGATGTTGAGGTATAGTAACTAGTGAACCGTTAGGAACTTTTTCATGGAAAAAGATATTTTGACTTTCCGTCGACGAACCAAGATTGTTGCGACCTTAGGACCAGCATCCGATGACTCAAAAGTTATTGAAGAACTAATTAATGCTGGTGCAGATGTGCTGCGGTTTAATTTTTCTCATGTAGCTCCTGAAAAACAAAAAACTAATGTAGAACAGGTTCGAGCAATTTCATCAAAGCTAGGCCGTCACATTGGCATTATGGGGGACCTACAGGGACCAAAAATTAGGATTGAGTCTTTTAAGCAGGGGTCGGTGAATTTAAAACAAGGACAGGAGTTCGTGCTTGATACTAAGTTAGGTTCAAGCGATGGTGATGAGACTTCTGTCGGAGTCGCTTACGTTAATCTCATAAATGACGTCATTCCTGGGGATACACTATTACTAGATGACGGACAAATAGTTTTAGAGGTTGCTGGGATTAAAAGCAGTCGGATCACATGTCAAGTAAAAGAAGGTGGACTATTAACTGATCATAAAGGACTCAATAAAAAGGGTGGTGGTTTATCTGCCCCAGCTCTTACAGATAAAGATAAAAAGGACATTATAGAAGCAGCTAAACTTGATATGGATTTTGTTTCGGTTTCTTTTGCTAGAAATGCTGCAGACATTAACGAAGCTAGAGAGTTGTTACGTGAGGCAGGTGGACAGGGGCATATTGTTGCAAAGATAGAGCGGGCAGAGGCCGTCGAAAATATCATTGAAATCATAGATGCGAGTGATGTGATAATGGTGGCTCGAGGTGATCTAGCCGTAGAGGTAGGTTACGCAGCAATGACCGGGTTACAAAAATCGCTAATTCGACGTACACGAGTTCGAAATAAAGTATCTATTACAGCAACTCAGATGCTTGAATCAATGATTACAAGCTCTTCTCCTACTCGAGCAGAAGTTTCAGATGTGGCTAATGCCGTAATGGACGGAACAGATGCAGTTATGCTTTCTGCAGAGACTGCTATTGGTAGCTTTCCAGCACAGGCAGTGGAAACAATGAGCGAATTATGTATAGGAGCAGAGAGGCATGAGACATTTCGTAGACCTAGAAATAATAGGCTAGAAGATGATTTTTCCTATATTGATGAGGCCATAGCTCTAGCGGCAATGTATACCGCAAATCATTTGCAGGTGAGCGCAATAATCGCGTTTACAGAGTCTGGATCGACAACTCAGTGGATGTCTCGAGCCCGAAGTGACATACCAATATATGCTTTTACTAGGCATGAGGCGACTCGTCGGAGGGTTGCTCTTTATCGAGGTGTATATCCTGCATCCTTTGATATTGTTCGTGCTGAATCTGGGGAAATCTATAAGAGCGCTATACGAGCATTAGAGGAAGCGGGCGTTCTTTGTGCTGGAGACCTAGTGCTTTTTACATTAGGTGAAATGGCTGGTGTTTCGGGTGGCACAAATACATTACGTATCTTAGAAGTAGGTTCTGGCAAAGTGGTAGCTGCTGGAGCGTGACCAGAATTAGCCATAAGGCACTCATACTTCCTGGAGCAGGCGCGAGAGGTGCTTATCAGGTGGGCGTACTTAAAGCGATTGCTTCATTCTTACCGAAGCAATCACCAAGCCCTTTCTCAATTATTTCTGGCACTTCAGCGGGCGCGATTAACGCTACTGTTCTTGCTAGCCAAGCCTCAAGCTTTCATTCTGCTGTTTTAGAGATGGAGCATGTATGGTCTAACTTTAAAACTCAGCAAGTTTATCGTGCAGATACCTGGACGATGATGAAATCTAGTGCTCACTGGTTAGCTGCTTTTTTTTTGGGTGGTTTAGGATTTAGGAATCCACAGTCTCTCTTAGATAATCAACCTCTGCGAGAACTTCTTATACGTAAGATTAACTTTGATCATATAGGGCAATCCATAGAAAATGGACATATAAATGCACTAGCTATTACGGCGTCTGCCTATAGTTCATCACGATCAGTAACTTTTTTTGAAGGAGCCGAGTCTCAGACGCCTTGGGATCGTGTCAGGCGTACTGGAAAACCCTCAAAGCTTGGTGTGGAACATCTTATGGCAAGTTCTGCGGTTCCCTTTGTTTTCCCCCCAGTTATGATTGAGGGAGAGTATTTTGGCGACGGTGCCATGCGGCACAGTACGCCTTTGAGTTCAGCAATTCGCCTCGGTGCTGATCGTATGCTGGTAATTGGCATTCGAGATGAAAATCTAGACCCAGAACCAGATATGGTTAATCCTGCAGATTCTCCTAGTCTTGGTCATCTTGCCGGTTATATGCTTGATACTCTATTTATGGATGGACTTTCGACGGATCTTGAACAACTTAATCGTATTAATCGCATGTTGGAAAGTTTGGATCAGAATGAAACGAATACTGAAGCACAATTCCGTCACCTAAGCACACTGCTTGTTTTGCCGAAAGAGGATTTAAGAAAAGTAGCAGCGCGTCATATTCATGCGCTCCCCAAAGTCCTACGTTTATTGTTGCAAGGCCTTAGTACAGATAAAAAAAGCGATATGCGTCTAGCTAGTTACTTGCTTTTTGAATCTGGGTTTACTCGTGAATTAATTGAAATGGGTTATCGTGATGCAATGAAAGTTGAACAAGATCTTCGTGCTTTTTTATTTGATTAATTCCTAATACTAAGATAATCCATGATTTCTTATCTGAATTTTAATTTTTCCAGAGTTTTTTTTGCAACGGCTTCTGCGATGTAAACAGATCTATATTGTCCACCTGTACACTCAATGGCTACTGTAAGGTAGGTACGTTCAAGATCCCTATAGTGTGGCATCCAGCGTTCCAAAAAATCAGCGATATCTTTTATCATATCTTGAGCCTTAGGCTGCGTACTCAAAAAATCCTTAACAGGCTGTTCATGGCCATTTAGATTTCGAAGTTCTGGCTCCCAGTAAGGGTTTTGAAGACAACGCATATCAAAAACAAAATCAGCATCTGGAGGCAATCCATCTTTAATAACCAAAAGACCGAATCAAAATAGAAAGATCCTCTTCATTATGTGATCTAATTCTTGAGCTAATAAGTTCCCTAAGCTCATGGGTGCTAGTATTGCTTGTGTCTAGTACAAGATCAGCTCTCTCAATGATTGGCTTAAGATCCCCCATGAGATTTTCTTTTGCTTGATGGCAGAATTTTCATGGCCTCTCTATATTTTGCTACGGTTCGTCTGGCAACTGTAATCCCACTCTCAGATAGAGTAGTAACAATTTTGTTGTCACTTAAAGGTTTAGTCGGGTTTTCTTTCGCAATAAGCATGCGGATTTTTGCCTTTATCGATATTGAAGACTCAAGGCCTTTTTCGCTATTTATATAGCTCGAGAAAAAATATCGTAATTCATATATTCCTCTAGGCGTATGCATATATTTATTGTTAGTTATTCGAGAAACTGTTGATTCATGCATGCCAATTTCATCTGCTACATCATGTAGAATCATTGGATGCATATATTCCTCTCCATAATCTAGAAAATCTTTTTGTTTTTTTACGATTGCCTGAGCAACTTTTTTTATTGTCTGTTCTCTTTGTTCTAGACCGCGAATTAGCCATTTTGCTTCTTCAAACATTTTTTTTACTTCAATAAACTCGCTATGGTCTTCTAATGAGCGTGCATATTTTTGATTTATTCTTAGCTGAGGGGTAGCTGAGGTATTTAATTCTATAAGCCAGTTTTCCTCACTTTTTTTTACATATATATCAGGGATCACATAGTCAGGTTCTAATGTATTTATGGATGCTCCAGGTTGTCTGTTGCAGCTTTGTATAAGAAGCCATGCAATCTCAAGATCTTCATTAGTTGCTTGTAAGGTTTGTTTTAACTCTTTATTTAGTTCTGCTGGCGTAGACACCGAATCCAACTTATGTGCGATAGTTTTAGCAAGTTTTAATTTTGGCGCCGAATGATTTAATTCATTAAGTTGTAACAATATGCATTCACTTAAAGTACGAGCAGCAACACCTATCGGATCAAATTTTTGAATATGATCGATGATTGTTTCGATTTCTCCAGCATTGCTTTGTATTTCTGGAGAAAGTGTTTTCAAGATGTCTTCGATAGAATCTTGAAGATAACCATTGTCATCAATCGCGTCTATAACTACTCGACCAATGATCATTTTTTTTGTATTCAGACTTTCAATTTCAAGTTGCCATAGCAGGTGATCTGTCAGTGTTTTCCCCGAGTAACTAGAGATATCATCAGTATTGTGTGAGTATTCAAAATTAGTCGGCTCATCTGATTCGCTTGTTACCTGTCTGTCACCCCATTCCGTATCCGAAACAGTGTTTGTTTGGTCTAAATCCATAGGGTTATCAGTATTTGATGCTACAGATTCTTCTGATACGGTTGAAAAACTTGCCCCATCAGTAACTTGATTCAATTGAAGTTCATCTAGTTCAAGCATGATGTTTTCTTCAAGAGATGATTGGATCAGTTCTTGTATATCCAGAGCTGGAAGTAAAAGCAGCCCAATATTTTGCTGCATCTGGGGCGACATTTTCTGTTGCTGGGAAAGCTTAAGTTGTAGCGAGGTTTTCAACATTCCAGCTACAGGGAGAAACTTTCTCCAAGATAAACATCACGTACGCTTTGATTGGATAAAACTTGCTTTGGAGTTCCTGATGCGATTAAGGCGCCATCGTTAAGAATGTATGCATGCCCACAGATACCAAGAGTCTCTCTTACATTGTGATCAGTAATTAGCACCCCTATATTCTTTTGAGTTAGATGGCGAATTATCTGTTGTATGTCTAGTACTGATATAGGGTCAACACCAGCAAAGGGTTCGTCTAGAAGAATAAATTTAGGTTCAGTAGCAAGCGCTCGTGCTATTTCAACACGTCGGCGTTCTCCCCCTGAAAGTGATATACCTAAACTATCTCGAACATGTCCAATATGGAGTTCTTCGATAAGATTTTCCATAAGACTTTCTCTAGTTGCACGGCTTAAGTCTGATCGAGTTTGAAGAATAGCTCGTATATTATCAACGACGGTAAGTTTACGGAAAATAGAAGCCTCCTGTGGTAGATAACCAAGGCCTTTCCGAGCTCTCTTGTGCATTGGCAGACGGGTAATTTCGTTCCCATTTAGAATGATTTTTCCTTGATCACAGCTAAGCAATCCGACAATCATATAGAAAGCCGTAGTTTTTCCAGCACCGTTCGGACCAAGTAGGCCAGCTACTTCTCCGCTTTTTATTGAGATAGTAAGATTTTTTACTACTTCGCGTGATCGATAGCGCTTAGTAATGCCGATCACTTCAAGCTTATTCATGAGAAAGACGCATCAGCTTAATCAGTCAGAGGAGGTAAGATGGTAATAACTACTGGTTCCCCACATTCAGAAGACCCTGAGGTAATTTTTTCTTCATCTATATCATAAATAAGATCACATCCACGAAACTCGTTTGAACCTTCGCTTAACCAGGCACCATCAGTCATACGTAAAGTGCGTTCCTGGTTATCGTATTCTAGAATTGATGCCCCACCACGTATGTCGATAGCTCGAGCCGCACTAAAATCTTCAAATACTGCAGGGTCTCCAAGTAGATTAACAGTACTTAGTTCATGTGTTTGAAAAGATACCTCAGCGGTTGATGCTCTGATGATAGTTGAATCAATTGATATTCGAACATTTCCACTAAATTTCCACTCGCTCATTTCAAAGTCTAGCCCAGTGGCTTCCGCCTCATTAGCTTCAATTGTAAGATCCCCTTGAGCGATACGTAATCCAGAAAAGAAGACTGAATTTGAATCTCTATCAAAAGATGATGAGTCGGCATCCAAAGAAATAGGTAGGGGCTCCTCTCCTTGTTGAGCTATCGTCAAGGCCGGGATGATAAAGAGCAATAGCCCTTTCCTCAATTTATGGACTAAATTGACCATATACATTTGATTTTAACGACAACTGGTTGGTCCTTAGATCTGCTCGAAAGCCGACTGCTTCTAAGCGATGACTGCCAATAAGTACGCTGACTGGAGCATTAGTTTCAGCAATAAAATTTTCTGGTTCCAAGCGTAATTCTATAGTTTGAATTGTTGTAGGACTAATGCCTTCTTTGTTTTCTGTCGTTAGCTGAACGTCACCACTGAGATTAAGATAAGAAGTGCTATTTGACACCTCGCCATGTGACGCTTTTAAGACCCACGGAACATTACTTGAGGGATTATATTGGGTTGTTAAATTTTTTAAAATAAGATGATTATTGCCAGGTTGTTCCTCGGCACTTGCTGCTTTAATCCAGTAAAGTGTATTGCCTTCACTATCTGTGCCAGTGATTTCTGTATCTTTCAGATAGTAGCCAATAAGACCTGGTAGATTTTGCATCTCATTTGAATCGGAAATTGGGTTTTGTAGGCTCCATAACCAAGTAATTAATGCGAATGACGTTAGCACTACAATACCAACTAGATTTTTCTGATTGATATCCACTTTGCAGATGATCTCTAACGGCTCATCAACAATAGATTGCAAACTTCTCGAACAGCGCCATGCCCGCCCTTTGCCATAGTGCAGTAATGTGCATTTTTCTTCACTACTTCTTGTCCATCTTCAACAGTAATTGCTAGACCAACATTTTGCATAATAGACAAGTCTGCAATGTCATCACCCATATATGCAACAGCATTTAATTCAATGCCAATCTTTCCAATAAAATCATTTAGAGCGCTTAGCTTGTCTGTAATGCCTTGTAAAACATCTTGAACCCCTAATTCATTCATTCTATTAGAGACGATTTGTGTTTCGCGTGAAGAGATAATTACAACCTTTATTCCGTTCTCTAAAACCGCTTTTATGCCAGTTCCATCATGCACATGGAATTTTTTTATGGTTTCGCCGTTTAGACCATAGTAGAGACTACCATCAGTTAGCACTCCATCAACGTCTAGTGCTAAAAGCTCAATGTGTTTTGCATGTGCTGCAACCTTGTTTTTCATTACATGATTCCAGCTCGAAATAGATCATGGATATTGAGGGCGCCAATCAGCTTATTTTTTGAATCAATCACCAGTAAGGCCGTAATACCATTTTCCTCCATCAAGTGTACTGCTTCCATAGCTAATTGATTTTGGTTAATAGTTTTTCCGCCTATTGTCATTGCTTTACTAATTATAGTGCTATGTATGTCAGTGCGTTGATCTAGGGTTCGACGAAGATCTCCATCAGTGAACACTCCTAATAGATTGGCATCATTATCCACTACTGCTGTGATACCCAGATTTTTTTGTGACATCTCTAGAAGTCCATCACTTATTGAAGTTTCGTGTCCCACCATTGGAAGTTCATCATCAGTGTGCATGATATCTCTAACTTGAATAAGTAGACGTTTACCTAACGTTCCACCAGGGTGAAAATTCGCAAAATCTTCTTCTTTGAAGTCGCGTTTAGCCAAAAGAACAACTGCTAGAGCATCTCCCATTGCTAAAGCCGCAGTAGTACTTGCTGTTGGAGCAAGATTAAGCGGACAGGCTTCTTCTGCAACACTAATATCAAGATTTACGGTCGCGGCCTTTGCAAGGGTCGAGTTGTGGTTGCCTGTCATCGTGATCAATGACAGTCCAAGCCTTTTGATACGCGAAAGAAGCGAGGTGATCTCTTCCGTTTCACCGGAGTTTGAAATTGCTAGAATCACATCTTTTCCAGTTATCATCCCCATGTCACCATGGCGCGCTTCAGCTGCATGTATGAAAAAAGACGGTGACCCGGTACTGGCTAGTGTAGCGGCAATCTTATTGCCCACGTGCCCTGATTTTCCTAATCCAATTACTGCTATTCGTGCCTGTTCTTCTTGGCATTTAATGCATATTTGGCAGGTTTTTAGAAAGTCATCTCCTAATCTTGGCATGAGTGCTCTAACAGCATCAGATTCGATTTCGAGCACTTGCCGAGCAATAGATAGAGCGTCACGTTCATTAGAATCTTTAATCATAATCGCTAATTCTAACAGCCAGACGCCTTCAGTATATTTTTTGGGAGTTTAAGATCATAAGGTAGACTGTTTATCTTGGATGTAAAAGGAATTTTTAGGGATGGACCCAAGAGAAATAGAAAAATTAATTCAGAAGGGCCTGCCAGATTCTCAGGTTGAAGTTCGGACTGATGGGCAAGGACATTATGAGGCTTTGATTGTTTCATCCGTTTTTGATGGTGAACGCAGTTTGCGCCGTCACCAGCTTGTATACCAGACTCTCGAAGGGCTGGTTGGAACGGATATTCATGCACTAGCACTGAAGACACTGACCCCCGAAGAGTTGAAGGCCTCGGGTAGTTGAACTAATAAGCCTGATGGATAAGCTTGAGATAATAGGTGGGCCAACATTGTCTGGTCAGGTGCGCATATCCGGCGCAAAGAATGCTGCCTTACCCATCTTAATGTCTAGTTTGCTAGCAGATGGCCCAGTTATTTTAGAGAACATCCCTCATCTAAACGATATAACGACAACAGTTAAGTTGCTACGTTGGATTGGTGCTCAAATCACTTTTCATGATGGCGTTCAACTAGAAGTAGACCCCTCTGGAATATCTCGTTTTGAGGCACCATATGATCTGGTGAAAACTATGCGTGCTTCAGTGCTAGTTCTAGGCCCTCTCTTGAGTCGATACGGTAGAGCTGATGTTTCTTTGCCAGGAGGCTGCGCCATTGGAGCTCGTCCTGTAAATATTCATGTTGCCGGGCTTCGTTCTATGGGAGCAAGAGTCGATATTGATAATGGGTATATTCGTGCTCGCGCTAAAAAACTGCATGGTGCTCGCCTCATACTTGATACCGTCACGGTTACAGGTACTGAGAATCTGATGATGGCTGCAGTTCTCGCGAAAGGAGAATCGGTCATAGAGAATGCAGCTAGGGAACCAGAGATTGAAGACCTATCAGAGGTGCTTTGTAAGATGGGTGCTAAAATTGAAGGGGCCGGAACCGAAAAAATAAGGATACAAGGCGTCGAATCGCTGCAAGGAGCGGATCATTTTGTTCTACCTGATCGAATTGAAAGTGGCACGTATCTTGTAGCAGGTGCTATTACAGGTGGTCGGGTTAGGATCAACCAAACCAGACCAGAGCATCTCAAGGCCGTTTTAAGCAAACTTCGCCAGGCAGGCGCTCATATAGAATCTGGGAACAACTGGGTAGAACTTGATATGCGGGGACAGCGTCCTCAGGCGGTAGATGTAATAACCGCACCTTATCCAGATTTTCCAACGGATATGCAGGCGCAGTTTTGTGCCCTTAACTCAATAGCTTGCGGTGAAGCAAAAATAACAGAAACAATTTTTGAAAATAGATTTCAACATGTGCCAGAGTTGCAGCGATTAGGTGCGGATATAGCTATAGAGGGCAACACTGCTGTTAGTTGTGGAGCAGATAAACTGACAGGAGCAACAGTTATGGCAACAGATTTAAGGGCATCCGCCTCTCTTGTGCTTGCAGGTTTGGCAGCTGAAGGTGCAACTATTGTAGATCGTATTTACCATGTAGATCGTGGTTATGAGTGTATTGAAGAGAAGCTAGCTCAGCTAGGCGCAGAGATTCGTCGTTTATCAGTCTAAAAATTATTTGGGAAATATTTGATAATGCTTCTCTCTTTTGATGAGTAATTTTCGTTTGATCACCCAAGCCTATTTTGGATGCTTGCAATTGAAACAAGTTAAGCCAAGAGGGAAAGGGTTTTTTAGTCTTTTTTTATTCAGGAACGATAGCAGAGCCTTGGTAAATCCAATGTTTTATGGGCAAGAAGTAAAACCGATGTGTATAATCTTAAGCTCTCCGAGAAATCAACTAACCAAGACGTACAGTTTGACTGTTCACAACCTTGGTGAAGACCTAACTTATGATAAGGACTGACAGACGCAAATTCGGTCAGCTTCGAAGCATTCATATAATTAGGTAGAGCTGATCTCAGCGGACGCTAATTCTTTTTCACCTTTTAAGGAAGCATAAGGGGACTTTGATGGTGGTAATTGCTAATCGACGGTCGGTAATGACGCTTTTTTCAGATCCCATGGATAAGTGGAGTCATCGTACTCGCCTTGTACTTGCCGAAAAAGGGATAAATATCGACTATGTTGATGTGGTAGGTGGGGTCCTCACCGAGGATTTGATTGATTTAAATCCATATAACACTGTTCCAACTCTGGTTGACA
>JAQWRR010000040.1 GCA_029243585.1 Gammaproteobacteria bacterium | reverse complement strand
TTGCAACAAATTGAGACCAATACGATTGTTGTTCCTGGCCATGGCCCAATTGGAACCTATACAGATCTAGCTGACTATGTTGCGATGCTTCGAGAAATTCGGGAGCGTATTGCAATTTTGATTGCTGGAGGCGCGACACTTAAGGAGGTCATTTCTGCCCGTCCCACAGCTGAATGGGATGAGGTTATGGGTGATCCGCAACGTCTTTTAGACAGAGCTTATGCGAGCTTGAGAGAGTAGCTAGATAAGCAGCTATAGAACCGCACAATCGTATGCTTGAATTTCCTCTTCGGGAGCCCATTCATAGTGTGCAGTAAATGCAAGGACAGGCTCCGTAAGAGTACCCGGATCAGTTACGGTTGCTTCCCAATCTAAAGTACGTTCATCTGCACTGAGCATAAACCGTTCAGTTACGACTGCAGCTTCGGTTTGTGGAGTTCCTTCATAGTCCATCCAGGGGTAATCAATATTTGAAGTTCTAACGACGAGAGTATTTTCATCCCATTGACCAACCGAGTATCCCATGATCGTAGCCCGTTGATCGTGCAGACTTGTATCCGCTGTCATATAGATAGTTCTGACGTTATCCCATTCTTCAAGTCGAAGCGTAATGTTTTCTCCGTTTCTAACAAATTCAATCGGATTTGGACTAAACATTGCCTCTGGCATCCCAATCGGTTGGCAGCCAATTTGCGGGTCATCTGTGACTGAATCCCAAGATGATTTCACTGCTCTAGCCGAATCTGTAAGCGGTAGTCTCGTATGTTCGCTAGTTCTGATACGTTCTGATGGTAGCCAGACTCGAAATATGCTTTCAGAATCATCATCAGCGAAGAGATCCTGATTTAAGGGTGTAGCCGTGAAACCAATATTATTCTCTGACCATCGTGGCTCTGTATCCCCTCTAGTACGGATTTCAGTGCCATCGGGGAGGAGCATATTTGTGAGATAAATACTGTCGCGACGTCTAGAGCGATGACCAGCTACCCGGACTGTTTCACCTACTTCGACCATCTCTTGGCTTAACCCACGACGGCCCAAGTTATTTGCAGTTAGTAATTCCAGATCCCAGGTTACAGCTGTACCATCTTCACGCGTTGACTGAAGCGAAATCCTTACGTGAGGATTTCTCCAACTTACTCCAACAATTTCTCCAACGTACTCTTCTGTTACCTCAAAGTTGTATTCAGCGTTTGAATGATGACTGCTTGCGCCAGAGGAGCATATAAATAAACAAAGAAACGCTACTACCCGGTTTAACCCGCCCCCAGACTGATAGTTGTTATTTTTCAACTTCGTTAGTCTCCTGTGTTTTAAGGTATACCTATATCAATTCTCAATATCCATAGAAGCCAAGTACGCTGCGATATTTATCATGTCTTCAACTTCCAGACCAGTAACAACTGGTTGCATTAAGTTTGTTGAAGTGCCTCGTCTGGTACCCATTTTTATGTCATATAGTTGCCTGACAGTATAGCTTGGTGAACGTCCAGCAATTCCTGGTACATAGCCTAGGCCCATAAGATCTGCTCCATGACAGACACCACACTGTATGGTTTTGCCACCACCGTTTGTGACTAATTCTTGGCCCTTAGCTACTGAACCTATGGGAGCATATGCGATGAATCCAGCTGTTGGGTCTCGCATGATCTCTGCACGTTCGACATCTTCAGGAGTTTCCATTATTCGCATACCAAGAGGCTCCATGCCTGCTCCTTCGCCCTCAATTGGCACATACATGCCTACCACAAAACGACTTTTGGGCACTTCTTCGGTTTCAACAACTCGCACCCATGGAGTCCAAGGCATTGAGCCATAGTATTCAGCAGCCTCTTCTATTTGCTGATCTGTCATCCCTTGAGCAATCGTAACCATAAGGCTTGTGTTGAATTTTCTTGGCTGTGCGCTTTTCCTCATATTGTTCTGAAAATCACGAATTTGTTGTATGAAATAGTCTTTAGGAAGGCCAGCAATACCCGCGTTTTCTGGGCGCCCTTTACCGTTAGGGTAATGGCATAGTGCACAGGCCCATACATCAGGATAGCGACCGTTTGCAACGATATCTGGCATAGTTGGGTGGTCATCTGGGTACCAGTCAGCTGGGGCAAATGCGTTTCGAATTTGGCCATAGGTAAAAGGTCCTGCAGAGCCCGGCAGATCAAAGACCGTATTTACATCAGGTGAGGGAGGTGCAACTGAATAAGCCCAATCTGCAGGTGTTACCCCATCATCTGGTGCGTCGCTTATATTCTGTGCCAACACATTTTGACCCAGTATTATCACTAGCAAAAACGTAATTGCTTGTAAAAAGTTGGTGGTTGATACACTTAAGAGCCTAAACATTTTAATAACAGACATTCAAACCTCCCTACTTAGCGCCATCATGGCACTTATTGGTAACGTTGGTTGGAGCCCTTCCAAGGACTATAGTCATATTGTGCAACCGTTTGCTGATAGTTGGTAGCGTATTCTATTTCCTGATGAATCCACAAACCCAAGTGACTGCTGAAACTGACCGGGAGGTATTGACCTTGGGGCAACTGTCGCCTCTAGTATGAAGAGCCTACTGGAGTTCCCATTCATATAAATTCCCGCATACGTGCGGGAATTATCGGGGTTGGTCATCTGTAACTGAAGTCCTTCGACGCGATCAATATGTGACCAGGCGTCATGAGTGACTTCACCACCTCTACTGCGCATTTCTCTGGCGGCACGAGAGACGGCTGCACGTTGATCGTTGATCCAAGTAGCAGAACTAGTGGCTGCTTCTGTTTTTTCCATAGCAGCATGGATGGCTTGTGCATCAGTGAAATCTACGACGGTGACTGAGTAGAGGCTTTGTTGTGAGTTTACGGTATAGACCCTTGCTGGATAGGTTGCATCAAATTCCGAGAGATAGGTGGTTTTATTAATTTCCGGATCACCTGGAAAATTGATAGTAAAAAAGTCGTTTAGATAGACGTGTTCTGTCCAACCCTGTGCATTAGAAATTCCTGAAAATAACACCAGAAAGCTGACTATATGTAATTTTTTATAACGCATCTTCATCTCATTTTATAGCGACCCAGTTTATAGTTTATCTGATGTTGGTCCTGATGCTTCATGAGTTACAGTGTATTTGGTCAGTGCTATCTCATTGCCTTATGAGCGAATAAATGGCTTTTATGGTCTACAGGCTGTCTAGGCTTGATATGAATAATTCGTCATAAAGGGTGGAATATCAGTAGAATGCTTCATACCAATTTTGGGGAGGATTAAAAAATGAGATTAATTCTAATCCTAGTCATGATGTTTTCAGGGGTTTCAACTGTTTCCAGTCATCATAGCGATGCTGCACTTGATATGGAGACTGTCTCAATACATGAAGGCATGATCACTGAGTATAGTTTAAGGAATCCACATACCTACTTTACCGTTGAAACAACTAATGATTCAGGTGAGGTTGTTGAGTGGACTATTCAGACAGGTTCAGCAGCTAATTCTCGACGCAGAGGTTGGACTGAAGACATGCTTGCTTTGGGCGACCATGTAACTTTTGGAGTCCATGCTTCTCGTGATGGTAGACCTTATGGCTTGCTTAGCTGGGTTCAAAATGAACAGGGTGAAAATTTGCCTCTTTCCAGTGGTGAGACTCCTCGAGGCCCGTTAACTGTAAGTTCGGATGCGATTGCCACCAGTATTGAAGGTGTATGGTTTGCTGATGAGTCACGTCTCTACGATTACCCTGGAGGTTTAGATCAGTTAATGAGGCGTGATCTTACATTGACAGCTAGTGGCGAAGCCGCAATGGTTGCATTTGATGAAAATTCTGGTGAAAACCCTGAATTGAACTGTATTGGACGACCCACACCTGGGCCTCTCCTTTACACAGAGCTTTACCCAATGCAGATCCAGTTCAACCAGGCTGATGAGACGATTCAAATTCGTGTTGAGTATTTTGATAGTGAACGGACGGTGTATATGGACCAACGAGAATACCCGGACGCTGCAGAGCGCTTTGCAGAGGGTTATTCGGTGGGGCATTGGGATGGTGATACGCTAGTTGTGGAGACAAGGAATTTTGAAGACCATCGCTCTCCTTATCAAAATGGAATTCCTTCAGGTGCACAGAAATTAGTGGTGGAGAGGTATCAGTTACTAGAAGGTGGTACGCACATGTCTGCTGAGTTCACGCTTGAGGATCCAGAGTACATAGTGGGATCAATGACGAACAGACGGGACTTGATTTACTCACCTCATTTGGAGGTATCTCCATTCGATTGCGATATTGAATCTACTAGGCGTTTTGTGCCGTTGAGTAATTAAGTTAGATTTTTTTTCTGATCGCTCGGCCTGCATGAATTTTGCAAGCCGAGCGATGACTTTTTTCTTTTATGGTTCACCTGTTATTGGTGGGAACATTGGTGGCGATACGCGTCGCTTTGTGGCTTGCTCATAAGCTGATGCCACTCTAAGGATCATGTCCTCTCTCCCTATCTCTGCCCTGAAGACTAACGAAAACGGTGCTCCCGGCTCGGACAAAGTAGTTGGAGTATTATTATTAGTAGGTATGTACCTTTGTCTATCCTCACTTAAGGTAAAGGCTGGGTCATACGCAGTACGGACATAACCGGCTGGAATCAAGACACTAGTATGGCCGGCATAAGGACCCATTCGGATCTCACTACGTATGTCACCATCAGGTTGAGGTTGAGGAGATGTTCCAATGATTCCAGGGGCTAGTGAATAATGAAGCCTTACAAGCACATCCAGGTCGTTTTCGAGCATCACTTTTAATTCGAGACGACGCAGCAGTTCGCGAAGTTTAATCCGCTCATCAATACCTTGGCGCTCGCCTAGTGGGCGTCGTACATCCTCAAGCTCTTCAATATTTTTGAACCAGGCCCGCCCATCATCACCCCAGAATTTAGACCTTTCATTTAAAGTGGCGAAGTCAACCAAGGTCTCAGTAAACCCAAGCTCCGCCCAGTCGGATGCACGACGTGTCGCATATTTTGTGAAGTGGTATCTAAATATATTTGAGACCCCGACATACTGGATAGAACGAATATTCAGGCTCCTGGGCATAGGTTCTTGTCCTGTGCCCAAAGCAATCATGTAGTCGAGGGGTTCCATAGTGCCAGAACCATGGAAAACGCCAGGTGCATATTCAGTTCGTTGTATTTTAGTAGCAACTTCGGGAAATGCGGGTTGGTTTGATTCATCCAGCCAATAAATAATATCAGGATAAAAGATAGGGATAAGCTCGGCGAGCGCATCTTGATAGGATGGTTGCATGTCTTCTACATCAGGGTCATTTGGCCACAGTGGATCTGTAGATTCGACCAATGTTGCCCCTAAGTAGTCTCCAAGCACTTCATCAATTTCACGAACAGCAGCATCGACAATTGGCTCATCTGCCCTAACTCCGGGAAACTTGAGCATGGATTCTCTAATCACACCAATTCGTATTCCTGCCAATGATCCGGGTTCTGCAGATTCAACGATATGTTGGGAATAGCCCTCTTCCAGGACACTCACTCGTGGGACAGTTGTCCATATGTCACGAGGATCATAGTAACCATCCTCGGGATCTTTGAGTGCATCTAAGACTTTTGCTGAGTCTGTGATCGATCTGCAATGTACACCACTTCGGTCATAGTAAACATCGGCGCCAATAGCTGCGCCAAGGAAAGAAATCATCGATTTATGTGGGAGTAGAAGAGCAACAGAATTGTGATTTGCTGGACCTCTGCAGGACATGCTGGTTTCTTCGCAGAGGCTACACATTACTAAGTTTCCACTTACTCCTGCCGCAGAACCTGAACTTGATCCAAGTGATGCAGAACGTGTGGTGTCGTAGACATTACTAGGGTTTCCTGACCAGGAGCTTCTTTGGTATCCCATAGAGGTAGGTAATGACACGGGTGATTCATTACGTCCACCAACGGAGGCAGCACGTGCACGACCGTTGTATTCGGTATTGACTGCTTTTGCATAAATTATGGCCCCCTTATCTCTCAGTTGTTCTACAAGCACATGATCTTTGGACGGAAAGTCAATGTCATAACGAGCATCGGCTGCCGCTGTTGTTCTCATATCCTTAGTATCAAAAGGGTCTTTAAAACTGAAGGGGATGCAATACATTGGTAACTTTTCAAGATCGGGTTCAGTTCCATATTCTTCGTCCAATCCCATTGCCTGTTCGAGGGCATCTGGATACTGGCGAAATACTTCACATACAGCATGAGCATTGGCTGGCAATGGTCCTGCGGACGGATGGAGATCTGAATCGCCCTTGCATGTTACTGAACGTTCTCCTCTCAAGTTTAGAGTGCCCAGGGCATTCATCTGTCCCGCATTAGGCATGCCTACTGTCATTCCATATTGCTGGTAGACCGTCGGGTCTGATGCTGTTGGCTCCATCCTTCCATACTCAATAGGCTTTCCTTGATATTGGTCAAAATCTGGCAGAATTTCAGTGATCTCTACGGTTTCGGTAGGAAACTCCAGTTCACTTCCAGCTCTTAATACACCTGGTACCTCTTCAACCTCTTGGCCATTTGAAGTCACAAGTTGATTAGTGACCCCGTTATAGGCCATTGCACGATTGAGATAGCTTTCAACCAATCCTAAGCAGGTAACCTGCCCGCTCTGAATTCCTCGATGTACATCATCGATTGTTGCTTCTTCCAGGTGGAACTGGAATGTGCCTGCTTCCTGAGTCTGGGCAGTTACGCTAATTGCGAATGTGTTCAGAATTGCAAAGATGAATGTGCAAATATTTTTTTGTGTGAGCATGATGATCCCCTGCAAATTACGCTTCGATTATTTTGTGATCTTGTGTAAGCGTTATATGCTGATTCTAAACCAAGGATCGTATTAAATCTGAGTAGATCAAGAAAAAAGATCTTTATGTTTATAAAAAATTGGGAATGGGGTATGTGAGAAGGCATGACTGTCAGGCTTAATAAAACCGATGTTGTCTTGATAGGGCTTGGGGGAGTTGGAGGATTGGCTGTTTTGCCAATCACTGAATCAGGATTGGAAGTAGTGGCGCTTGAAGCTGGTACATGGCTCTCTCCCCGAGATTTTGCGCCGGATGAGTTACGTAATGAGGTTCATGGTTGGCCTCAGTCTGTGCAAAAGGCTAATCGAGAAATTCCTGTACACCGTGCGACTAGTTCATCGCCTGATTCACCTCGAATAGAACTGCATCCTATGATGAATGCTGTAGGCGGGACGACCATGCACTGGTGGGCGCAGAGTTGGCGATTGAATCCATGGGACTTTAAGGTTGTTAGCGAGACTACTCGCCGTTATGGGGCATCACGTATCCCAGTAGGTTCAACTGTTGAGGATTGGCCTCTCGAATTAGAAGATCTAGAGTGGTATTACGATAAGGTCGAACATGAGATTGGCGTTTCGGGACAAGCAGGAAACGTTAATGGAGTTATTGATAGGCGCGGAAATATTTTCGAAGGCCCACGTTCGCGTGGATACCCCATGCCACCCTTAAGGGGTACAGGTTTTACTGAAATAATGAGTGATGCTGCGAGCAGACTAGGTTGGAATCCATTTCCTGGTCCTGCAGCCATAAATACTCAGGTATATGACAATCGTGCGCCATGTCTTTATCACGGTTTTTGTCATCGAGGAGGCTGCCATGTAGAGGCTAAGAATTCGACAGCAGTTTCTACTATTCCTAAGGCACAAAAAACGGGTAATTTGGCAGTTGTTACTGAAGCGCATGTCACGCGTATTCACGTAGATAAGGATGGACGTGCGAGTGCCGTTGAATATTTAAAGAATGGAGAGATATATTTGCAACCAGCTGATGTGGTCATGCTGGCGGGATATACCTATGAGAATGTTCGTCTATTACTTTTATCAGACTCTGATGCATATCCTAATGGCCTATCAAATAATAATGGCCAAGTTGGACGTCACTATATGACTCATAATACGAGTGCAGGTGTATTGGCCCTTTTCCCTCATGAGCTTAATCGTTGGTATGGATTGCCTGCTCAGGGTATAGCCGTAGATGAGTGGGCTGATGATAATTTTGACCATACAGACCTAGATTTTATCGGTGGAGGTAATCTTTGGGTTTATTCTGATCGTCGACCTATTACAGCGGCAAATATGCATACGTTTGATATGGCGCCTCGCTGGGGATCTGATTGGAAGTCTTTCATCATGCGTAACGCTGATCGTTGGGTAAATTCTTATTTACAGAAGTCAACTTTGCCTTATAAAGAAAACTATTTGGACTTGCATCCAACTGTCAAAGATCCTCTTGGGTTTCCAGTCTGTCGTATTACAGCTGACTTAAAAGAAAATGAACGTAAAATCGCATATTTTATTCAAGATAAAATGGAAAAGTGGTTTTTGGAGGCTGGTGCCATTGCCACTTTTCGTCAACCAACAGGAACAATGGGTCCATCAACTCATGCATACGGTGGGACACGTATGGGAAATAATAAGGAAACTAATGTTGTTGATTGTTGGGGCTTTTCACATGAGGTGCCAAATCTCGGCTTACTAGGAGCTTCGGTCATGGGCACCAGCGGAGCTCATAACCCAACTTTAACGGCTCAAGCACTTGCATGGAGAACAGCAGAACATCTTGTTCAGAACTGGTCAATTATTTCTAGCTAACTAATGGTTAGTTTTTTTCAGGTATTGACAGATATTGAGCAGATAAAATAAATAATTATTGTTATTGTCTCTTACCCAATGGCGTTCCGAAGGGTAACCTTGGATTAGAACATATGACGTTCGTCCGCGAGTTCCCGGCACGGATAATTCTGATAATTTATTATAGATTAGGAGGCGATGAGTCATCATGACTGCAAGAGTAACGGGTCTCGATCGAGAGAATTCCACCGGAAGAGTTGGTGAAATCTTTGCTAAATCAGTCAAAGAGTTCGGCACGGTTAGTAATTTTTCTAAGATTATGGCGCTTGCCCCGGGGGCGCTCGAGGCATGGATGACCGCTAACCGTGGCATTCGCATGCGCTATCTCGATGAGGATCTGGAATTCCTAAAGGTTGAGCAAGCCGCGATCATCCGGACCTCGAGCCAAAACCAATCAGAGTATTGCTTGCTGCATAACATCGATCTTGGTGCGGAGGCGGGACTGACAGCTGAGCAGATCAAGATGATTCAGGCCGACGACTACGAATCAGCAGATTGTCTTGACGAAAGAACGAAGGCGACAATCACATGGATTGATGCGGTTACCGATATGACCGCGAGTGGCGACGAAGACGCATTTCAGCGGATGACGACCCACTTCAGTGAGCAACAGATAGTCGAGTTGACGGTCCTGTGCTGCATGTGGAATTTCTCCAATCGTTTTACCGAGGCGTTCCATATTCCTCCCGAACCGGAAGGAAAGCGACTTCGGTTTCATCCTTTGCCGGTTACGGCAGCGGCTGAGTGAAACTACGCAATGAATTGAACGAGACCATCAATCGAGGAGACCAGATGCCCATGGCCAATTTGCCCAAAGCCAACCCTGTATCCATTTACGCTTGCTTTTCTGCGTTAAAAAAAGTGACCTTGGAGCGAGAGGCTCGCTACATCGAAGACCCAAGCGCTGCGGCACCCAAAGGGCCGCAGTCTACGGTTGAGGTTGCTGTTCGATCAGTCGGTAAGCTCAATGAGCTCGCACGAAGCAGCAAGTCAGGAAAAACCTGGGTCATCAGTGAGCCATCCCATGTCGGTGGGCTGGCGGATGCGCCGACACCGCTAGAATATCTGTTAAGCGGGACGTTAGGCTGTTTCGCAGCCGTCTTCGCTTTTTATGCTGCCAAGTGGGACGTCAGGTATGACACGTTCGATGCTTCAGCCGTCGCGGAACTCGATGTAAGAGGACATATGATGGAAGACGCGCCACCGTCGGGCTTTCGCAAGGTGACGATTGATATAGATATCGGTGTCTCGGAAGTGCCGGATCAGGACGCTTTAGAGCGCGTATTGCAGGCGTCAATGAAAGGCTGTCCTGGTATATCAACGCTGAGAGACCCGGTCGACCTTGTCGCCAATATGAACGTAAGCTGAATTCCGGCGATAGCATAAAGAACCATGAGATCCGCGACCTGAACAGGCTCCCATCTGACGCCAAGACTGATAGGGGAGACCAATACACAG
>JAQWRR010000024.1 GCA_029243585.1 Gammaproteobacteria bacterium | reverse complement strand
TCAAAATATAATTGTATAGCCGCATCAAGTTATGAAGAAATACTTGCTGATGACTCTATTCAAGGAGTTATTAACACAACACCAAATGGCGTTCATCTGGAAACAGTGCGGCAAGCTGCTGTTGCTGGGAAACATACTTTTCTTGATAAACCTATTGCCAATACGGTTGTAGAAGGCAAAAAAATCACGGAAGCTTGTGCTGACGCAAATGTCATTCTTTCTATTGGTTATCAACGGCGACGTGAAAATCAGTTTCGTTGGATAAAAAAACAACTGGATGCTGGTCATTTTGGCAAGCTTATCCAAGCAGATGCCAATATAAGTCGCGACCGCCTGGGCAAAGTTGATCTTAGCTCATGGCGCTATCAATCAACAGGTATGCCAGGAGGCGTCATACTCCAGATCGGAGTCCATTACACTGATGTTCTTGGCATGTTAATGGGACCTATAAAAAGAGTGTCGGCCATGTCTGCCCAGCTCGTTCTGCCAGGTGATAACCCAGACATCGCTAACCTAATCATGGAACATGAGAATGGAGCAATTTCAAATCTAACTGCAAGCTATGCCTCTGCATCTGAATACTATCTGATGAATATTTATGGAAAGGAGGCTACCGCCTATTACGACCTCTTTGGCGGCCTAAGATATCTCTCTCGTGGTGATAAAGAACCACGGTCTATCCCTTATGAAAAAAACGACGCCATCGTTGATGAGCTAGAAGAGTTTGCGGCTTGCATTAGGGACGGGACAACCCCAGAGGTAGGCGGCCAAATGGCTACAGAATCACTTGCTGTAATTCGAGCTGGCATCAAGTCCGTAGAGGAAGGACGAACAGTAGATGTGGCAGAGATTTTGGAATCACCAGATGAGTAGATTTTAGTTGCTAATTTAAAAACACTCTTCGGCATAGTGGCTGAATGAACTTGTTTCCGGCTAATATTAGCTTTGGTCTATATGAAATTATGATGCGATGGCTAAAACGCTCAAAATCGCACTAACTCTCTCGGTAACTATCCACCTTGCCTTGCTGCTCTTGCACATAGAGCCTCAGCCCTTGATAGAAGGAAATCTAAGTTCACTCGACTTAAGGCTAGAAATCAGTAGCAAGTCAACACCCAACCCTCAATCAGTCAGCTCACCAGAACTAGAGGAGAAAATAACTCCTAACCCGATTTTCCATGAAGAAATTTCACAAGTAAAAACTGAGTCTCTTGAGACTCTTATAGCTGAGGAAACGGTTCAATCAGTCATGCCACATGACCAAAATAATGAGCTAGATATTCAGAAAAATCACTCCTTGAGTGATTTGCAGGAGGCAAGAATTGAAGAATCTCTTCACGATGACATTGAACCTAATACTGAAAGCACCACTGCATCTGCCACCTTTGTGGTTACAGAAAACCCAGAGCAGATCATTACTTCCATACAAGCTCTCAAACCAATACCGCCGTCGATTTTTACCAAAGTGGAGCCAAAAGAAGTCCATCTAGAACAGAACGTGCTCGAACAAATTGCCTTTACAGATCGCGAACAACCTATGCTTGAACGCAAAGTTAAAGAATGGAGCGAGACATTTCACCGAATAGATACTGCTGAACCCACTGTCGAATGGAAACATCGAGGACAACAATATCGTTCTATGTTCACAAAAATTCCTGCTGTAGATGATAAGAATACAGATGAGTTGCTAATAGAAATAAGCAAAGAAGAAGATGGCAAGACATTCTCCACAGAGTTACGCTTAAAGAAACTCGTTTTCTCAAATTTTGCTCAATTTATTGATAAATGGGACTCTAATGTCAGTATGCACCAGGACGAAATTACTGGTCGCTTTCACTCAAATTCAGAAGTGCGTATTGCCTATGATCGTAGTGGTGGTCCTCTTTTCCATGGCAAGGTAACAACCAGCTTTCGTGGAATCAACGCAGACAGTGCTAGAGGTCGTATGAAGCGCTCTGATATGTTTTTGGGTGGACTAGAAACCAACGTACGTCGTATAGCACTACCGCGAGATTTTTCATTATTTCCAACTACTGCCGATGAGAACCAAATTCACTTTTTTGAAAAAGATACCACCATAACCTTTTATGCAAATGGCACCTTTGGAACACAGCCATTGGGCTCTACCGAACCAGAAACTAAAATTAATATTGGTGATCAATCGGCTTATCTCATAGCAAGCCCAAAAACATCGCTGCATGTAAAGGGCACTGTAAACGGAAGTGTACTGGTCTATTCACCAGTCAATATAATTATTGAAGATGATCTTATCTATGAAAGTAGCCCGGAAATTAATCCTGAAACTGATGATTATCTTGGACTGGTATCTAACCGTTTTATTAAAATTGCCGATGCAGAAACTACTGGCGATGGTGATCTAACTATCCATGCGTCAATTTATGCTAAACGCCGTTTCAGCGTTGGACGCTTCGGATCTGGTAATAGTGGAGTACTAGTTATCTATGGCAGTTTAGCTGCTGGGTCTATGTCCGCGACAGAACCCCGTTACAGCACCCGAATTGATTTTGACCCAAGACTTGAGAATAAAAGAGCGCCCAGTTTCCCAATGACTAATCGCTATGAAATCATAGACTGGGACAACCAATGGACAATCGAAAACAGCATAGATGAACTTCCAGAGGCAACTGCAAAATTACCGATGCGGTGACTGAATCAGTCCTCTAAAGCTGGCGCTAATTCCCGAGTAACATACCCTGCAATATTTCTTGCCTCAGCAGAGGTAAAGACCCCAGTAAAACCTGGCATTTCATTCCGACCATTAGCAATCAGTCTCACAACCTCGCCAAGACCCAAGCCAGGTGGAATTGGAGGGCCTACATGTCCTGCCTGCCCATCTTCACCATGGCAGGCCACACAAGCCTGAGCATACAGTAATGCTCCCGCATCAATGTTGGGAGTTCCAATTGGCGGACCAATCATATTAGAGGTATCAGTTACTGCCGGTGGCACAGGATCAAGTGTGCCTTTAAGCGAAAATAGCCAGACACTATCACCACGTGGAGAACCAGCAAAAACATTACCAGCTGATAAAATTGCAACATACTGATCACCTTCATAATCAAAGGTAGCAGCAGTCGCATTAGCTCCAGCACCTGTCTGAAATTCCCATAGCGCATTACCAGTATCAGATTCTAGGGCCATTAATCGACCATCACTGCGACCAACAAAAATAAGACCAGAAGCCGTGGCGATCGAACCGGAGTAGCAACGATCTTGCCAGCGCTGCCACCATACAACCGTATTCGTTGTTGCATCCATTGCTGTAAAAACACCTGATGGTCTAATCGACGATGCACCACCAAACCTACCCCCCATATAACGCTGCCCGCCCGGAGGATCATCGGTTTCATCAGCATTTACTTCATAGAAATAAATTCTCTCGCTAGCACAGACAAACAGAAGTTGGCGCTCGGGATCGTATGACGTTGGTGGCCAATTAGCGCCTCCACGGGTTCCAACAGCACGTTCTTCCCAGAACGGAACAAACACATGCTCATCATAGGGGAGTGAATAACCTTCAGGAGGAACTGGGATGGTGTTGGGCTTGAAAGGCTCCCCCCGAGGAATAGGCTGCGTCGCAGATGTAGCCTGCCTTGACTCCTGTGGCACGGGAACCTCGTCTATGCCGATAAGCGGCTCACCGGTTACACGATCTAAAAGGTAAACCCATCCGGTTTTATTAAATGAGGCAACAGCTCTGCGAGGTTCACCATCGATCTCTGTATCATAGAGAATAACGGGAGTTGCAGAATCAAAGTCCCAAATATCATGATGCACTTGCTGAAAATGCCAGCGATATTCGCCAGTCATTACATCAATCGCAACTGTAGAGACCGAAAATAAATTATCCCCGGTTCTTATCTCTCCATTAAAATCTGGTCCAGGGTTTCCCGTAGAGAAATACAGAAGCCCAAGCTCCGGGTCGATAGCTGGCGTTTGCCAAACAGTTGCCCCACCATGCTCCCAAATATTGGAATCTTGTGGCCAAGTACCATGACCTATCTCACCTGGGCCAGGTACTGTATAAAAAGTCCACACCAGAGAGCCATCATTAGCGTCATAAGCTTTTACACGGCCTCGGGTACCAAATTCCGCGCCTGCGAAACCCGTAATAACCAGTCCCTCATAATAACGGGGCGCTGATGTGATGCTGTACCCTTCCTGCCATCGCTCTGCTTGGGTAGACCAAACCACCTCACCGGATTTGTGATCAAGAGCGACCAATTTTCCATCGAGCTGGCCTACAAATATCTTGTTTTCGCCAAGCCCTAATCCCCTATTAGTCCACCCACAACAGATTGTGTCTATATTTAAATCAAGCTCAGCTTCATATCGCCAGAGAATATCGCCGGTGTCTATGCTGATCGCGAATACGTCATCAGCTCCTGTAGCAATGTAGAGCACGCCGTCATAGACGATCGGCTCTGCTTCCCCTGAATATTGTGGGCCAATACCCGAGCCGCCAAGTTGCGTTCGCCAAACACCCTTAAGTTCATTAACGTTACCAGGATTGATTTGTGTCAGAGGCGAGTAGCGACGGTTATATAGATCACCACCATTAGTAACCCATTGGGTGGTCGGTAGGCTCGCAAGTTGTTCTGGCGAAAAAACTGCTGCCTGTTGGCCAAATACAGTTAACGACATAAACATAAAAATACAAACCAATAACGTGCGTATTATTTCAGTGACTTTCACTGTAGCCTCCTAATTGATTCTGGGAATATTAACAGCGATAGGATAATAACTAGTAGTTAAGTATGAACTTTCTAAAAAATATGGCGCCCTAAGAATTTTCTAATAAGATGATCCGCACGCATAATTTCTAATTTTATAGACTGGGCACTTTAAAATACTCATGCAACTGAAGGACTCACCTACTAGCTATAGTTGGATATCCATTGCTTTGCACTGGGCAGGGGCTATTGCCATCGTCATGTTGTGGTTCATTGGAAATTCCATGAGCTCGGAAAATATTGGGGAACTTGAATATGCGAGTCTAGTGCATATACATACCTCAGTAGCAACGACGGTCTATTGCCTGTTGATTATTCGGATTGTGCACCGAGTTACAGTGGGGTTCCCCAATACACCGTCAGATATACCTAGGATAAGGCGCATACTCACCCGTTTAGTTCAAGGATTTCTACTGATTGGTATGACTGCCATGCTGATCTCAGGTCCTTTAATGGTCTGGGCAAACGGAGACGTTATAGGCGTCTTTAACTGGGGCGGCCTCCCTAGCCCTATACCTTCAAATGCAGCACTTCATGAACTTATGTTAAAAATTCATCAAATATCACGTTGGGCGCTGCTAGCAGGGGTATTAGCACATGTTTTTGG
>JAQWRR010000016.1 GCA_029243585.1 Gammaproteobacteria bacterium | reverse complement strand
GTTGAGTACGTTATTAATTAAGATGCCCAATTCGGGTAATAGCTAGGGAGGCTAATCGTGATCAAGGCTGCAATGGTGGGGCTTGGGTGGTGGGGTCGCCATATGGTGAACTCAGTTGAAAATAGCGACAAAATCAAAATTGTTAAACTAACTGCGCGCCGACCTGATCGGCACATGGATTTTTCTAAAGAGAAAGGGATACCTATAGTTAGTGATTACAATGCTTTGCTTCAAGATCCAGAAGTAGAGGCTGTAATTCTATGTACTCCTCATTCCCAGCATGAGGCTCAGGTGCTCTCAGCTGTTGAGCATGGGAAACAAATCTTTTGTGAGAAACCGTTATCTCTTACAAAAGAGAGCATTGAAAAAATGTTGGCTGTAACTAATGAAGCTGGGCTGATCATGGGTGTTGGTCATGAGCGTCGTTATGAATCTACGTTTGAAGCAATTGCAAAAATGGTTTCAGCTGGTCAACTAGGTACCCAGATGCATGTTGAGGCTAACTTTTCACATAGTATCTTTACGACGGTTGAGGCCGACAATTGGCGAGGGTCTCAGGCGGAAGCACCTGCAGCCGGAATGACCGGTATGGGTGTGCATTTAACCGACCTATTTATTTCAATGTTTGGTCCAGTAGAGTCTGTCGTTGCGCAGTCTGCTAGACGTGTTCTAGCTTTACCAACAGGCGATATTGTGACAGTAAAAATTCGTTTTAAGAGTGGAGCTACTGGATTTGTTGGAGCGATTTCTGCAACCCCTTACTATGGGCGTTTCACCGTATTTGGCAATGAAATGTGGGCTGAGGCTCGCGATGATGCTCATCCTCAGGAGGGAGGACGGACTCATTTAATCACGTGCGGTAAAGATGGGGTTCAGCATAGCCAGACATTCGACAAAAAAGACCCTGTAAGAGCTAATCTTGAAGAGTGGGTTGATGCAGTTGAAGGTCGCTGCGACTATCGTTTTACTGATGAGCAGCGTGTTGGTAACGTAGCAGTGCTAGAAGCTATTGCAAAATCAGTAAGTACTGGTAACTGGGTTGATGTGTAGGATATGACAGGACGCATTGCGCAGACGACTCATATTGTTTCCGCGTGCTGGGTGCTTGTTCTTGCAATAATTATTTTTATAGATGTTTTGGGGCGCTATTTTTTTAGTCAGCCTCTTTTAGGCGCGACCGAAATTATTAAAAACTCGGTCGTCTCTATAACTTTCTTGCAGCTACCGCTTGCTATCTACCGTGATGGAATGATTCGAAGCACTATCGTTTACGATTCTTTAGGACAAGAGGCTAAGCGAGTTCTAAGAACATTTTCCAGTATTCTAGGGCTCCTTTTTTTTCTAGGCACAGCGCTGAGCTCGTGGGGCCCTGCCGTTGAAGCATTTAATGTCAGCGAGTATGAAGGTGAAGGAGCACTAAGGGTGCCTACCTATCCGGTAAGATTCTTAGTAATTGCCACATCTCTTTATGCTGCTTACGTTTATTTGCATATGATATTTCTCGATTGGACTGGTCAAATAGAGTCCATGTTAGAGACGACTGACAGCGCGTAAGTTAGCGCTATTTTTTGTGTGTTCAAAAAAGGGACTTAATCTAGATGCTAGGCCCTGAGGTTATATTTTATTCGTTAGCCATTTTGCTTTTGCTGGTTTTTATAAGTGTTCCGATTGGCATATCTTTAGGCGTTGCTAGCGTTATTGGTGTTTATTTGGCCTATGGAGATATAAACATTGCGTTATCCATACTGGGATCAACCGCCTACGATTCAATTCGAAGTCATACCCTTGCCGTTATTCCTCTCTTTATGTTGATGGGAGAAGTTATTAGTCGATCAGGTGCGGCCAAAGATCTTTATACGCTTTGCAATCGATTTTTATATAGATTACCCGGTCGTCTTGCTGCAGCAACCGTTGTAGGCAATGCAGCTTTTGCTGCCGTATCTGGTGTAGCGATTGCATCGGCTGCAACATTCAGTCGTATCGCTTACCCGGAGATGCGAAGACTTGGCTATAAAAAGTCCTATGCTCTGGGGGTGATCGCTGGTAGCGGATCGTTGGGCATGTTAATTCCACCGAGTGTGTTGTTAATAGTCTGGGCAATTTTGACGGAAGGTTCCGTCGGAGCACTTTTTATAGCTGGGGTTATACCTGGTTTATTACTTGGTTTTTCATTTATTTTATATTGCAGTATCAGTGCAACTATTAATCCATCAATTGCCCCAGCAGTAGATAGTATTGAAGAGAAACAGAGCGAAGATGAAAAATATTCCGAACTTATAAGTGGGCTCGGAATTTTTACTTTAATTTTGTTCGTGCTTGGTGGCATATGGGCGGGATTTTTTACGCCGACAGAGGCAGCAGGGTTTGGAGCTCTTGGAAGTATTGTGCTCGGGTATGTGAAAGGAATGCGAAGCCAAGGCTTTCTTGAGGCAATCTATAATGCGGGACGTTACACAGCACCTATCATGTTTTTACTGATTGCTGGGTCTATGTATGCACGGCTTCTAGCGGTTAGTGGTGGCATAAATCTTATTCAGGAGCTTGTTGTAGGGACCGGACTAACGCCTTTAGGCTTGATCATGATAATGACTATTATCTGGTTGCTTCTAGGGGCGCTAATTGACTCAATATCGGATATCTTATTAACCGTTCCTATATTTGTTCCAATTGCCGAAGTCGCAGGCTTTGATCCGATCGCATTTGCAATATATGGAATAATTATCATAGAGGCTGGCCTTCTTACTCCGCCAATGGGTTTATTAATATTTACTGTGAAATCTTCGGTTCCAGACCGTTCGGTAACGCTTGGAGAGATATTCAGAGGATCAATTCCATTTTGGCTCCTTATGTTGTTAGTGGCTTTATTGGTGCTTTTTTTCCCTTCACTTGCAACCTGGTTGCCGGGTCTTATGTTTTAATGCGTACAATATGCAGCTAAGGGATAGGCAAAATAATACTGTCTGCTGTTTGCTTGGTATGGCGATAAGATTAGGAGTCAAAAATGCAACAAATAAACGTAGGAATAATTGGCACCGGATGGTGTGGGGGTATTCGTGCCAATACCTGTGCAGGAAGTCCGCTCGTTAAAGAGTTGCATGTTGCTGAGATTAATGAAGATCGTCTGAAGGAAATAGTTGCAGAAACAAAACCAAACTCATCTACTACCGACTATATGGAGATCATCGAGAATGACTCGCTCGATACGATTATTATTTCTGCCACTCCTGAAACTACGCACTATCCAATGGCAAAAGCAGCACTGCTTGCTGGGAAACATGTGTTCTTAGAAAAACCTCTTGCTTTAACTTTAGAGGAAGCAGATGAGCTAATACAGATTCAAAAAGAAAAAAATCTTAAGTTTGCGATTGGTTATTCTCAACGTTTTAATCATAAGTTTGCTTATGCCAAAAAAAGCTTAATGGAAAAAACAATAGGAGAGCCAGTTTGTGTCCTTGTGAGTAGACATTTAACAAGAGGATTAGGCACAAAAATTAGTGGGAGAATCAAACTTTCTCCTGCCGCGATGGAAGCTACACATGACCTTGATTTTGTTCTGTGGCTTATGGAACCGGCCAAGCCAGTTCAGGTTTATTCTCAGGCTGTTGATGGCGCGATGAAAAGTGTCACTGGTTCAGCAGATGCTCAGTGGATTATGGTTACTATGGACAATGGTGTGATACTAAATATTGGTGCAGGATGGACTATGCCTCCTGGCCATCCTAATTATTCCGCTACATGGATTGAGCTTACTGGTACAGACGGAATGTTGGTTATAGATGATACGCATCGTGATGTTATTTTTAACACAATGGACAATGGAATCAGATTGCCAATGTCGACAATGCCAGGAGAATCGGTAGGACATGTTTTTGCAGGTCCAATGCATAATGAGACTCTTCACTGGATTGAGGCAGTAGCATTTGATCGTCCAGAAATGTGTTCGGCCGAGAAAGCCAGAAGAGTAATGGAAATTTATATGGCAGCGGATGTTTCTGCGGAGCTTAATGAGGCTGTAAAATTGCCGCTAGTTGGGACTCCTCTTTCAGCTGTTGCTAATGCCTGAGATCCTTCTAAAAAAATAACGGGGAGGCGACGTGTTTCCACGTCAGTCGGAGGTTAAGTTTGCGTTAGTGGTTTTCATGCTATCGATTATTGCATTGATCTTTAGTGGCCAATTAATTATTGATCCTCCAATTTCGCTTGATAGCAATTTGCTTGCTATGAATTCACGAGCATTTCCACTTCTGATATTAGTTAGCACAGTTGTCGTTTCTTTTATTATGCTTGTCAATGTAACTAGGGAAACTAATTTATATATTCCTAAAAAGGACCCAGGTACAAGTGCCGAAGTGTCTAATGGCTATTGGCAACAGGGGTTGTTTTTAATTATTACTATTACATGTGCTCTACTTCTAGCTACGCTTGGATTTATTGCAACCATGTTTCTATTAATGATGAGCACGGCGATTTTGGTTGGGAATCGCAATATTTTTCAAATACTTAGTATAAGTATTCTGATACCTTTGTGTTTTTATATTATTGTGACCCATGTGCTTAGAACTGCACTGCCTGAAACTGACATTGTGCAGAGCTTTTTAGGGCCATTAATTCGCTTACTACCAGCGTTTTAGGCGAATTATGGAAGTTCTGTTAGCCGGTCTAGAGGAAGCGCTCCGCATAGATACCTTCGTATGGATTAGCGGAGGGTTGTTACTAGGCATGCTTATGGGTTCTTTACCTGGTTTTACTACGACCATGGGCATGTCTGTTCTTGTGCCAATCTCTTTCTTAGTTGGCGATCCCTTAATTGGCATTCCATTTCTAATTGGAGTCTATAAGGGGGGAATATACGGCGGCAGTGTTCCTGCAATATTGATTTCCATGCCAGGTACAGGTGCTTCAATTGCTACGGTTTTTGATGGGCATGAGCTAACTAAAAAAGGTAAGGCAAGGAAGGCGCTGGAAATGGGATTGTACGCTTCTGCAATCTCAGATTTTTTTAGTGACATATTCACACTTGTGATGATAGTTCCGGTTGCAGCAATTGTTCTAGGTTTTGGACCCCCAGAAATCGCATCCATCATGTTTTTGAGCCTTGTTATTATCGCCGTTACTTCTACTGGTCCCGTGATTAAAGGGCTACTCATGCTTTGCTTGGGGGTTTGGTTTGGTTTGATTGGCGCTGACCCATTTTCTGGTGCTGCTAGATATACCTTTGGTACCAGCCAACTCTATGATGGTTTTCATTTGATTCCTATGCTTATTGGTCTTTTTGCACTTCCAGAGATATTTAATGCTGTTAAGGAGGGAGATCAGACTAACTCCTCTATTGCTAAGTTTGTAGGCGAGCATTTGAGATTTAATGAACTCAAAAGAAGTTTACGCACTATATTTCGTTCGACTGCGATAGGTACCCTTATTGGATTAGTTCCAGGGCTTGGTCAGCCGATTGCAGCGATGATGGGATATATTGCTGCAAAGAACTCTTCAAAGACACCAGAAAAATTTGGTAAGGGTGAACTGGATGGCGTGGCCGGTGCTGAGGCCGCAAATAATGCTGTCAATGGTCCGACTATGGTTCCTCTTTTAACGCTGGGTATACCAGGAGATGCGGTCACAGCATTATTGCTTGGAGCCTTCATGATGCAAGGACTGAGGCCAGGTCCTACACTTCTTGAAACTAACGGTGAGATAGTCTTCGCTATCCTCATAGCCATGGTTTTTGCAAATATTTTGTTTTTAATTATTGGTTATTTAACTATTCCACTATTCACAAAGGTTGTAACAATAAAGCGCTCGCTTTTAATTCCAGTAACAATAATGTTAGCGTTTGCGGGAACTTATTTAGCACGAAGCAACCCCTTCGATATAGTGACACTAATTGGATTTGGTTTGGTGGGTATTGCGGCTCGCACAGCTAAATTTGATGTTGCACCAATGGTGATGGGATTCATTTTGGGCAGAGAATTAGAATATAGTTTTGGACAAACATTAGCGTTAGTAGGAGATGATTGGCTACATTTTGTTTTTGTAGAGCGTATAGGAATGACAGCGGTGGTATTAGTAACTCCAATTGTAGGTATTATTCTGGGTACCAGAATGAAGCGCTTTCGCCAGAGAGCCATAGAGAGGGAAAAAAAATGAGAGCTTATTGGGGCATCAGTTTTTTTATAGGCACGTTTCTCTTGCCAGCATTTTTTTCTGATAATTTACTAGCACAGGAACAGTATCCTGAGAAACCAATAACACTAATAGTGCCTTATGCTGCTGGAGGATCTAATGATCTAAATGCTCGTATTTTTACTAGTTTTCTTGATGATTATCTTGGCCAACCAGTATTAATAAAACTAGTTCCTGGTCAGGCAGGACAGAAAGGTACTCTAGAAGCTGTTAGAGCCGAACCTGATGGCCACACTTTGTTATTTACTGATAATTACAGAGACCAACTACATCGTTATACCTTTCGCAATAATGCATATGATACAAATACAGATTTAATAACTATTGCAAGAGTCAATTATGGGGCAATTGGGATAATTGTTAGAAATGATGGTGACTATAAAACATGGGCTCAGCTTGAAGCTGCCGCTAAATCAAAATTTGGCGCTGTAACGATGTCCCATAGTGGTCTATGGGTTGCACTTTTTGTGCCAGCTATCCAGGTAATGAAAGATCTTGATTTGCAATTGAGAATGGTGCCGTATCGTGGTGGTGGCCCTGCAAAAGCTGCATTATTGGCAGGAGATGTCGATATGTCGATGGCTTTCCCAGCAACTGTCGCAGCGGATGTTGAGGCTGGGCGCATTAGGATTCTAGCAACTGCGGGAAGAGAAAGACTTATTCCAGATGTACCGTCGTTTGTTGAAATTGGACTACCTCCTACAACCGGATTTATGCATCGTGTGGTTATGGCGCCTGTCGGTATTTCAGAGGAGAGGGTTATGATTCTTAGAGAAGCCTTTTCTAGAATGCAGCAAGAGCAGGGATATCAGCGGATGATGGCCCAGCTTGGTGAGAATACCGAGTATCTTGATGGTGCTGCCTATGAGGCTGTCCGAGTTCAACAATCCAGAGATTATCGAGAACTTGCTGAGTCCTTGATTGCCCAATAGTGACAGTTATTGAACATTACGTTGTGGATAGAATATTAGACAACACGATTATTGGTTGTAAACTATTCATCTTGAATGACAACTTTCCCGTTTGGAGGGTGAAAAATGTCTAGAACATTAAAAACATTAGTCTGCCTTAGCTCTGCATTAGCCGCGTGTAGCGGAACTAATGGGCAGTTACACGCCCAGAATACAGATTTTGTAACAACTAGGCTTGAGCAATTCGATGTGCCATGGGCTCTAGAATTTCTCCCAAATGGCCACTTGATGATAAGCGAGGGCAAGGGAGTAATAAGATTAATGGATACCGATAGTGGAACTATTGGTGAAATTACAGGCTTGCCAGAGGTTAGCTATGGCGGTCAAGGTGGATTGGGCGATGTTGTGATTCACCCAAATTTTCAGGAAAACAACCTTGTATATATAAGTTATGTAGAGCCTGGCGATGGTGATACCAGTGGAGCAGCTGTAGCCAGAGCCCAATTAAATTTAAGTGGGGATGGCGGTGAGCTAACGAACCTAGACGTCTTATGGCGTCAGGTACCTAAGGTTAGTGGCCAAGGACATTATGGTCATCGTATTGCGTTTGGCCCAGATGGTTATTTGTGGATTAGTTCTGGGGATCGTCAAAAATTTGATCCAGCCCAGGACTTAGGTACTAATATAGGTAAGGTCGTTAGATTAAATATGGACGGTTCTGTTCCAGACGATAATCCCTTCAATGCCCGTGGTGGTGTCGCAGCTGAGATTTGGTCGTTTGGACATCGTAACCCTTTGGGGCTCGCGTTCGATGCAGAGGGCCAGTTATGGAATATTGAAATGGGACCTAAGCATGGCGATGAACTGAATCGGGTTGAGCGCGCCGCAAATTACGGTTATCCAATCGTATCAAACGGCGATCATTATGATACTCAATCTATTCCTGAACATCCGCTTTCATATCGGACTGCTGCGGCAATAAGAGATCATGGATTAGAAATTCCTGATCATGATATGCATCCTGAGTTTGATATGCCTTCAGCGTACTGGGTTCCTGCTATATCGCCATCAAGTTTGATGTTTTACAGTGGAAATGAGTTTCCAGATTGGAATGGTGACGCATTTGTTGGTGGTTTGTCTTCACAGGCAATTATTAGGGTAGAGCTTGACGGCGAAACCGCTCAAGAGGCACAGAGGCTAGAGGTAGATGGTCGTCGCATCAGAGATGTAGAGCAAGGCCCCGAAGGTGCAATATGGGTGCTTGAGGACGGACGTCGTGGTGATGGTTATTTATTTAAGCTTACAGCGCCTTAGTAGTGATTAACTAGCAAGGTTAAATGCGGCAAACTCTTTGCTGCTAGATATCAGCGCGATTTTTCTCTTTTACGGCTTGGTTAACCACGTTGATCGGCCATTTTCCTTCAAGAACGCGGCGTACTTCACTAGGTGCGCCGCGTTGTAATCCTTCCATTGCTTGTTCGCTATACCAGGCCGCATGTGGGTTTATAATGACGTTTTCTCGGGACCGAAGTGAGTGATCTGTTGGTAGGGGTTCTGGATCGGTAGTGTCCAGAGCACAACCTGCTATTTGTCCGTCATCCAGTGCCTGTACTAGTGCTTCAGTATCAATAATGGGGCCGCGTGAGCAGTTAATAATTACTGCTGTACTTTTCATTTTTGAAAATGCATTCGCACTCACCATTCCACGGGTCTGTGGTGTAAGGGGGGCATGAACACATAGATAATCTGATTCTTTGAGTAAGTCTTCAAATTCTACTTTTTCCCCTGGCACGTCAAATTGTCCTGCTTCAACAAATGGGTCAGAGTAAAGCACACGCATATCTAAGCTTGCTGCACCTTTTGCAACCCGTCGTGCAATGTTTCCAAAACCGATAAGACCTAATGTTGAGCCAGCTAATCGGAACATTGGTTTGCCAGGCGGGACGGCCCACTCACCTTTACGTACTAGTCGATCATAAAATGCAATCTTACGTGCACAAGTAAGTAGCATTGCGAGAGTGTGTTCGGCCACTTCTTCAATGCAGTATGTTGGGTTGTTGGTGACAATAATTCCGGCTTCAGTTGCAGCCGCAAGATCTATTGTATCGACGCCTATCCCATACCGAGCAATAATTTTGCAATTGGGCATGCGCGCCATGATATCTGCGGTAATTGGTCCGCCATAGGTATTCAGTAATGCTTCGCAGCTTTCAGCCTCTGGGAAAAAAGCTTCTGGATTAGTAACTTGTAAAGGCACGAGATTAGCTAGATTACCAAGGATTTCTTCTTCGACATCTAGTGAGTCCCATACATAATCAGTGAGAACGACTTTTGCTTTTGACATTTAAATACCTATCGCAATTACCAGAGTTTGATTTAAATTGATGGCTACTCTTTCCAACGTACGATGCCAGCTACTCCATCAACTGCAACTGTTGAGCCATCTGGAATACTAGTGGTGGCATCGAGTACGCCCAAAACCATGGGTATGCCACGTTCACGTGCTAGAGAAGCAAGGTGAGATGTACTTCCACCAAGCTCTGCTATCACCGCAGAAACCTGCGGTAATATTCCAGCGAGAGCAGGTCCCGGTACCTTGGTTATTAGGACATCTCCCGGGCCGATTCGACTAAGCTCGCATTCACAGTTCACAACACAAGCCTTCCCGGTTCCCCAGCCAACACCAGCAGGGTGACCCCTTAGCCGTGGGTGTTGATCCCAGATTTGATCCGGCGCATGTTCCACTTCTAAATGTAGTGGGCGAGCTTGAAGTAACTTGAAACCCTCATCATCTAATGACCATTCAATTTCAGCTGGACCATCAACTATTGACTCGGCTGCACAAAGATACTGCCCAAGCTCTTTTACCTGGTTTTCAGATAGACATGGTTCAGTAGCCATTTTTTTGCTGACAGTCTGTGTGCCATGGTGTGTGCATCCTACAGCCTGAAATTTTCTACCAGCAGCTATTTCTAGAACTTTACCATCTCGTGTAAGTCGATAACGATCAGGTACCACTTCTCCTTGGGCGATAGCAGACCCGAGTCCTAAGG
>JAQWRR010000090.1 GCA_029243585.1 Gammaproteobacteria bacterium | reverse complement strand
ACCCAGAAATAACTTCTCATGTTGTCATGGTCAACCAAATAGGTCTGACAGACCAACGCCCCGGTAACGAGTGGATAGACCCTAAATTAGCGTATGAAAGGGCACTCATGACAAATTACGAGACGGTTTTAAATAATCATGCCCGCTACTATCCAGGAGGGTGGAAAGAAGAATATCTTTATTGGGTTAAGGTTCAATACGGTCTGACTTTAAGCGGTGACTGGCCACGAATGGCTCGCGTTCGAGCGGCCCAAAGAATGCTGATTTTTGAAGATCCCGTAGTTTATGAATGGCAACATATTGCAACAAAAGCTCTGGTCATCGGAGGAGCTGAAGACCAACTTGTAGATGATTACCCAGCACGGGCACGCCATGTAGCAGAACAGTTGCAAAATGCTGAATTAGTGCTTTTCCCAGAAATTGGTCACGCACCTGCTTTTGAAATTCCCGATAGATTTCATATGGAACTGATTCGCTTTCTAAAGTCTGATCCCCATAAGGGTGCGAATCAGAGCTGGAAAAGCACGAGTTCAATTCTCAACTAGATGTAGATTTTCTTGCGTATACCTGCTGAATTGTCTTTACAAGAATCCCATTCCATACCATCCCGTTTATAACCCGGCATACAACGCTTTAGCTCGTACCAAACATTAGGCATTAGTATCCGTTTTTCCTTGATCAAACACCTTTGTCGCGAGTGCGATCATTCCAGCAACATCACTAAGATTTGCTGGAACCACCAAGGTATTAGCCTCCTTAGCAAGATTCCCAAACTGAGTTACATAGCCCTCAGCGACTCTAAGCTGCATGGCCTCACGACCACCCTCACCGGCAACTGCTTCGCCGACCTGACGAAGGCCTTCAGCTGTTGCTGTTGCGATCGCGAGTATCGCCTCCGCCTCACCAGCTGCTTCATTTATTTGCTGCTGTTGAGCAGCTTCTGACGCCTTTATTACGTGTTGTTTCTCACCTTCTGCCTGATTGATTATCGCGTCCCGTTCTCCTTCAGAAGTTAGAATCACGGCGCGCTTCTCTCGCTCGGCACGCATTTGTTTTTCCATCGCCCCAAGGACATCGGATGGCGGATTAATATTCTTAATTTCGTATCTTAAGACCTTAACCCCCCATGACTCGGAAGCCTTGTCCAATTCATTAACAACATTCGCGTTAATAGCGGCCCGTTCCTCGAAGGTACGATCCAATACAATTTTTCCGATCTCGCTTCTCAGGGTTGTCTGAGCCAGCTGCGCGATTGCGAAGGCATAATTCGTAATACCATAGGACGCAAGGCGGGCGTCGAGCACCTGCATATAGAGGACGCCATCGATACCTACTTGCACATTATCACGAGTAATGCACACCTGCTCCGCTATGTCGATCGCCTCCTCCTTAAGGCTATGTTTATAAGCAATCCTTTCAATAAAAGGGATCAGGATATGAAATCCTGCGGAGGTCGTTCGATTATACTTTCCCAGTAGTTCCACAATATAGGCGCTCTGCTGAGGAACAATGATTGCAGTCTTTGCAATGACAATAATTGCTAAAACCGCAATAACCAATCCAACGTAAAAGCTTTCCATAATTCCCCTATATTTCGTCGTTTTCTACGTTTAGTGTAAATCCGTCAATGCTACCTATTGAGGCACTATCCCCTGCTGCAATTGGTTTATTGCCGACGTTGACCGCAGTCCAGGTCGACCCTCTATGCTGCGTTCGACAAGACTCACCAGGTGCGAGGTAGTCGGACATGATCACTCGATCACCCACTAAGGAGTCAACAGGATCTGGTGTTCGAAATCTTAGTTTGTCATAAAGCTGGCGCCGAAGTAACAGCATTGAGGCGATTGATAGGATCGCAAATAGCAGCACCTGTCCCCATACCGGTAGATTGATTCCGAATAACATAACCACGCCAACAGTGATGGCACCGGCGCCAATGAATACCAGATAGAACCCAGCGCCAATTGCAAATAGCTCAGCACTAAAAAGTAAAGTTCCTATGATGACCCATCCCCACCAAGGCATAACTTATCCCTACGTCATTAAGTATTCGCTAGACATTACAGCGACCTGAAAAACTGTGCAACGTTTGATTTTTCTCGGATTAGGTATTCGAACCCTAGAAGATTTCTCTGTGTAAGTTATTGACGAGAAAGGATGAAATGGTGGAGCCGAAGAGATTCGAACTCTCGACCTCTGCATTGCGAACGCAGCGCTCTCCCAACTGAGCTACGGCCCCACTTGTTAAAAACCACGAAATTATTGCGCACTTACAATGATCCGGCCAATTGATCTCAATTTGTCCTACTTTCCGTGCTCAAACTTTACTCCGTTCTACTTTCCCAGAAGTCAAAAGACTTATCTATCAAAGCATTTAATTCTGTACTGGTAGGTGCGTTATGCGCCCTAAGGAAACTGGCTAGTTACTACTATTCACTTACCGTAGTTACAAATATAACAATATACCTACGTCGTTCTAATGCGAACGACGTTCATCATTTCCATTTCAATACCAGCAACGGTCTCAGTCTTTGGATAGTACGTTAGACTAACAAACATTCCTTTAAGGTTTTTGTATGCGTTTTTACGCTTAAACCTAAAAGGAACAGAGTACTCCTCTAGCATGATTGTATTTACTATCCAACTCCCATCCTTCCTTTGCACATGTGAGATTACACGCTTACGTTCAGAATGAACGAGCAGCTTGTGCCGATTTAACAGCTTATCTACTTCGTTTTTCATAGTTAGAAAATCTTTCTGTAAACTTAACTATAGGTCACCAAGCCAGGGTCTATGAGAGTTTTTTGATAGCAACTCCTATTTACAGCAACAATCCTTCATTAATCTCATGGAATTGATCAGCGGAATCGATCAGCGCATTGGCAGTCAATGATCTCACACCATAAACTTCAGCATAAACGGAATAATCTTTCCTGATTTTTTGAAGCAATAAATCAAAATCTCCATCTCCAGATAATAAAACCACGATATCAGCATTCTTCGCAGCATCTAAAACATCAATCGCAATGCCCACATCCCAATCGCCTTTTGCTGAACCGTCACTACGTTGAATATATGGCTTAAGTTTTACGCTATAGCCTATATTTTTTAATGCATTCTGGAAGTTAATCTGCTTCTGATCCCCACGATCTGTTGCATAAGCCGTTGCAGCTACTATTTCACCTTTCTCACTAATAAGTTGCCATAATTTTTGATAATTAAATTGCCGGTTAAATGCTTGTCGCGTTGTGTAATATATGTTCTGAACATCAACAAAAACCGCGATTTTTTTCATGTTCATGCCTTTTTTATAACTACTGATATATTAGAAAAAACCTAAAATCTTAAATAAAAACGATACTACTGCATAAAAAATTAATTTATTACCATTACCTATACTAATCGCATATTTCTCTATAACTAGAGACAAGTTCCAATATCAGTACAGACGGTAGAGACTAATTCAGACTGCCTTGCCTGCAGCCTGTGCGGATGCCCAGGCCCACTGAAAATTGAATCCTCCTAGGTGCCCTGTCACATCCACCACCTCTCCTATACAGTACAAACCGGGCTGACGTTTACTTTCCATGGTCTTTGAAGAAAGTTCATCGGTATGAACCCCGCCTAGTGTGACCTCTGCCGTACGATAACCCTCGGTAGCTGCAGGTCTCACCTTCCAATTGTGCAATTGATAGGCTACCTGCCGTAGAAACATATCGGAAATTTCGGTTAAAAGTTTTTCTGACTCTGACTGCCACCACAGTTTTTCTAGTTCAAGCACTAATGCTCTAGGTAATACACCAGACAAAAAAGACCGTAACCTAACAGTTGGTTGTTCTATTTTTGCATTTAGCAATAACAAGCCAGCCTTACACCGTGGTAGAAGATTTAGGCTAATCTCACTACCGGGGATCCAATAACTAGAAAGTTGAAGTGCCACTGGACCACTAAGACCGCGATGCGTAAATAAAAGATCTTCCGTGAAGGTTGCATTATCAGTACTAAGGACAGCATACAAACTAACCCCAGAAAGGCGAGTCGTTAATTCTTGCATAGCGCCGGTAAATGTAAATGGAACAAGGCCTGCACGGGTCTCACATACCTTCAATCCAAACTGCTTAGCCAACTTATAACCAAAGTCTGTTGCACCCATTTTTGGAATAGATAGTCCTCCAGTGGCTATTACCAGTGATTCTGCAGAAAACTGATTTCCATTACATGAGACTAGGTAATTCCCATTATATTCAACTGCAGTAGTCTCACAGTGCGTCAATATAGAAACATCTGCCTGCCGACATTCCGCCATCAACATAGCAACAATGTCCCTTGAAGATTGATTGCAAAAAAGTTGGCCAGATTTTTTTTCATGGTATGGAATCCCATGCTTTTCGGCTAACGCAATAAAATCCCAATGTGTATACCTACTCAGAGCTGAGATACAAAATTTATTATTAGAGGAAATGAATTGGGAAGAATCACAGTTCAGATTAGTAAAGTTACAACGCCCACCACCCGACATCAGTATTTTTTTTCCAACTTTATTCGAGCTCTCGAGCACAACAACACGACGGTTACGACTAGCTGCTGCTATGGCACACATAAGTCCCGCTGCGCCACCTCCTAGAATTATCACATCATAATTTTTCAAAACTATAAGTTAGCGGTATATATGAAATAGTAAAAACATAATAACCCTTGAAGTATTACCAGAATTATTCCACTGTGTTCTTTGTAATATAGTGAAGACTTGCTATATATAAGCTTAAAATAGCATAAGATGTTAAAAACTATGCAGCACCAGTGACTATAACTTAGTCGAGGTAATGATAATGAGATTTATTATTTTTTCTGTTCTCATAAACTGCATTATATCTGCAACAGCTAATACTCAAAATAATACAAACCCTAGTATAGATTTCTCTGGCATATATGCACCTCCTGCTTTCGTTGCAGTAGTCCCTGTTTCAGAGCCTGATACTTATCCCTTTACGACAGAGGGGCTACTGGCTTTTAATTCTTATGATCCACTCGCTGACTCTCCCAGTCAGACAAATGACTGTACCCCAGATCTTATGCCTGGAATTCTTTGGTCCAATAGCCCAATGGAATTTTCGGATGAAGGAAATAGAGTAATTATTAGTTATGAAAGAGGAAACACGACACGTACTATCCATATGGATAACCTGAATACCTATGCAGAAAACTCTCATACAGCGCTTGGGCATTCTTCGGGTCGTTGGATTGAAAATATTCTGACTATCGAAACAACACTTTTTACCTCTAAAAATATACGTAATAACAGAGGATACCCGGTCAGTTCTAACGCAAAAATTACTGAAAGATACTGGCGAGAATCAGGAGAAAATGACTTAAAAATGGAGCTTATAGTTGATGACCCAGTTAACTATACGCAGCCTTTTACTCTTGGCCGAGAATGGGTCTGGGCACCACATGAAGAGCTACAAGAATATGTGTGTATTAATTTAGGGGCCCGCCACGAAACACCAGATATTGATGAGCTTGCTCGTATGCTAGAAGAGCTGTAACTCAAATAGAAACTCTTTAAAGAGAACCCCAAGCTACTTTACCTCCAACAATCGTTGCTACTGGCTTAATATCCTTGATTTCATTCTCAGTCACTGTCAAATAATCACGATCAAGCACAAGAATATCTGCGAGCAACCCTGGACGAATTGAGCCAATATTGCCTTCCTGGAACATTAGATAAGCATTTGAACGCGTATGTGCTATTAAGGCCTCTTCTCGGGATAATGTTTCATT
>JAQWRR010000107.1 GCA_029243585.1 Gammaproteobacteria bacterium | reverse complement strand
TCAAACAATCGAACGCTCCCTATATCGTGATTGAGCGTATGCTGCCAGATTCCGGTACCGCCTGGGAACTGCAACTCGTGCTAGCACGCGATGAGATTTACATACCGATCGGGGTACGTAAACCCGACGGCGTTGGCCCCTTTCCACTCATTCTCATCGGCTCCGGCCAGGGGCGTGACGGACTACTCAAGATCGATCAGGCGATGGAGGATGTTGAGGAGCTAATGGACCGGTTCGTCGAGCGCGGTTATGCGGCAGCCTACCTAAACTTTCGTAATGAAATCCCAGAGCTCTATAACGAGATAGCACGATCAGAGCTTCTAGCAGATACTGTCAGTGGCGGGGACCGTAGGTTGCAGGCCGTACCGACACTGGACTCTGATGACTATATATCTATCGTTGAACACGTGAAAGCGCTGCCATACACGGATCCGGAAGGCATCGGCGCAATCGGAAGTAGTCATTCGGGTGAAATCATTCTCAAGGGTACAGGGCTCATCAATATTGGCGCCGGTGTCGCGAGCGAGGCGGCAGCGCTGGAATATCTTGCGATCGATGTGTTGGCAGCGGCGCTCAATGCTGCTGGCGAGCGGGATTTTCACGATATCGAGATTACGCGGAGCCTTGCCGACAAAGATGTCGCAATGCAGCGAATTGTAAAATCAGAAACACCACTATTGATCCTTGGTCGTGAAAACGATCATTTACAGGGCGTTTTTCAACTTGCCTACGAGTGGTTAACAGAAGCTGATAAAGACGTTACATGGGCATCTTTTGATCATCCTGAACATGGCTACTCACTGTTGCGTCAACGACCTGGTGGTCCATCAAGCCCTGATGATGTTCAAGAAGAGGTTTTTGACTTATACATGACTTTTTTTGATGAACACTTGAAAGATAATTAGATGTAGGCAAATGGTTATGTGGATATGAGTACTAATTGGTATCTGGCCAGACACGAACTAAACCTTCCTGAGCAGTTGAAGCAACAAGAGTGCCATCCAGCTTAAAGAATCGTCCCATAACAAGACCCCTTGCCCCCGATGCATTCGGACTCTCTATTGCATATAACATCCACTCATCAGCCCTAAATGGACGGTGAAACCACATTGCATGGTCTAGGCTTGCCATTTGTATGTTCCGTTGTTCCCAGCGTATACCATGTGGCTGGGTGGACGTCCCAAAAAAATAATAGTCAGAAAGGTACGCCAATAAACTTCTATGCAAATCAGGGTCATCAGGCAAATGGTCAATTGCCCGAATCCAAACATAACGTATTGGATCTCTTGGCTCCAGACTAGTGAAATCGACCGGATCTACTGGTCGCATTTGCATTGGTCTTTCGCGTGTCAAAAAACGTTGGATTTCAAGTGGCAGAGTTTTAAAAACTTCTTCAGGAACATCACTAATATCAGCAAGGTCATCTGGGCCTGGCACATCCGGCTTTTGTGCTTGGTGCTGAACACCCTCTTCTGGAACCTGGAAAGATGCCGTCATATTAAAAATAGGCCTTCCATGCTGAATCGCAACTATACGACGATTAGTAAAGCTCTTCCCATCACGAGCACGATCAACTTCATAGAGGATAGGAGCTTTAACATCTCCTGGTCTCAAAAAATATGCGTGCAGCGAGTGTGCTTCAAAACCCTCGACTGTATAGTTCGCAGCCATCAGTGCCTGACCTAAAACCTGTCCGCCAAACACGCGTTGACTTCCTATATCACGACTCTCGCCGCGAAAAAAATTATCCTCTAGCTGCTCAAGCTTAAGCAGGTTCAATAGATCGGTAAGAATTCCTCTCATCAGGGTTTTTCATGTCGATTTAGTCGTGCGATTAGGCTGGATGTATCCCAACGCTTACCGCCCATACGAATGATATCCGCATAAAACTGATCTACCAAAGCAGCAACTGGAAGCTCCGCACCGTTTCGACGAGCCTCATTCAAACAAATTCGGAGATCCTTACGCATCCATTCCACTGCAAATCCAAAATCAAATTCTTCGTTAACCATTGTCTTCCAACGGTTATCCATCTGCCAGGATTGTGCTGCCCCCCCACAAATAACCTCGACAACAGCTTCAGGATCAAGCTTTGCCTGTAAAGCAAAATTAAGAGCTTCTGCCAAACCCTGCACTAAACCAGCTATAGCAATCTGATTCGCCATTTTTGTTAATTGGCCACAACCAGATGGGCCAACCAAACGAACTGTCTTTGCATAAGAATTTATAAGAGGCTCGGCTTGTTCAAAAGCAAAACTTTCGCCACCTACCATCACCGTAAGTTGCCCCCCCTCAGCACCGGCCTGCCCTCCTGAAACTGGGGCATCAAGACATTGAACACCTCTTGCTGAACCAGCTTTCTCAATCTCACGAGCCATATCAGCTGAAGCAGTTGTATGATCGATAAAAAGTGTACCCGGGGACATTGCCTCTATTACACCCTGACCTAGTATGACCTCTCGGAGATCAGGGTCATCACCAAGGCAGCTAAAAACAGCCTCGGCATCACTTGCTGCGTCTGCTGCAGTTTCAGCTTTCCTACCACCATATTCACTAACCCAACGATCAGCTTTTCCAGCTGTTCGGTTAAAAACAGTGACTTCCAACCCGGCACGCTTTAACCAACCGGCCATAGGAAACCCCATGACTCCAAGACCAAGAAAAGTAACTTTTTTTATCAAGGGAAACTCCGAGTTTTGACTGATCTAAATACCAAGCTGTAGTTACCTTAGCATCGCCGCTATGGACTCGGCAAAACCTTCTATTTTAGTCATCTTAACCGAACCATCCATCTCTACTAGAGCCCAAAAATAGCTTATTAGCCTCTCTAATCTTATAACGTCATCCAATTGACTATAATTAAAGGGAATCAACTCCTCTCTAAAGTAATATTCTAAAAGCAATGGATATTGATTCATATGAAGTCCATTCAACGCTACTAGACTCGCAATATCTAATATCGGATGAGCTTGAACCGCATACTCAAAATCTACAAGCCAAAGCTGATCAGAATCAAGTATGTTTGCAGCTATCAGATCATGATGACAAAGTGTTATTGGTGGAAAGGTTTTTTCATACATAATGGCCAATTGCCTTAACTCTATCTGCCAATTTTTCTGCTCTATATTAAATGTTCGATTTTTATGATCTTGTAAGCCCTTAAGCACATTAAAATAACTCTCGCATAATATGGTCGGCCTAAAAAGAGGGAGTCTAAAACCAACATTAATTGAGTGAAGAGAAGAGAGCGTCTCTGCTATTCGCCCTAGATTCTCAGGCTGAGATAACATAGTTGAATCCCAAGCAATAGCATTACTCAAAAAGGTGGTAACCAGGGCACCTGTAGAATCATCGTCAAAAATTACGGTAGGCGTCAAGCCTGCTTTAGAAACTGATTGAAGCAAGCGTTTTTCTGTCGAGTTATCTAATGTTTGAAACCGCTCTTTCAGATTGTTTTTTGGTAGACGTACCATCCAGTTGTTTTTGCCATAAGAAAAACGGAAAGCTCTATTACTCAGACCATTAGAAATAGGTTTAACTGTAACTCGATTTGAATCTATCTTGAGGCGACCACATAAATGCTTTACCTCATTAGCACGGATCATTTCATCATAGAGCACGATACTCTCGCCACCATATCCTCAAACCAATAACTATCAAAAATAGGTATACAAAAAACAAAAGGGCTGTTAAATACAGATCACGCGATAGATAAAGGTAGATTGAAACGCTATCAATAATAAACCAGTACAACCAATTCTCTAACACCTTACAAGCAACCATGTAGGTGGCTATGATTGCAGCAACGGTGGTAAAGGCATCTAGAAATGGAGATGCGGAGTCTGTATGGCTCATACTCCAACCAAAGAACAATGATAATGCGCCAATAGTAGTAATTGCCATAACATGTTGACGGATGCTCCAGATATGTATTTGTACGCCAATCTCTTTATCCACCCCATGACGCCACTGATACCAACCGTAAATTGCCATAACTGCATAGAAAACCTGCAGAATGGACTCCATATAAAGTTGTGCTGAATAAAACAAACCAATGTAAAGAATCGAGCTAAGAAAGTATGCCAGCCAGCAACAGATATTCTGTCTTATAGCTAAAACCAAATAAGCTATCGCAAGAAAAACAGCCATGGACTCAGCAAAAGATACTCTTGTAAATAGAGCAGCCAAAACCTCAATCACGATGATTTTCTTTTAAGTGGTGATAAGTGGTGGCTCATTAATTGATAACTCAGCATTCAAAAACTTAGCGACAAGAACTTCCGGCTTACCTTTGTCAAAAGAAATCATAAGAGCCTGTTCTACAGCCTGCATGACATCTTTCAACTCACCAGAAAATTGGGTGCTCATCTGATTAACCGTTACATCTAACTTAGAAGACTTCTGTATGGAACAAATAAATGAATGAATAGAGGGCAAATATTCTTCCTGTAAAGGATAAAGGCTGACTTCAGCTGTTATTCGCATAAAAACTCCAAATAAATTACGCCTAATATTAGAAAGAATACCTTGCTGTGAAGCCAATCACTCTGGGCTCACCATATTGGTAGTAGGTTTCATTTTTCCAGCCTTTTCGAGGGTCATTCCCAAAATAAAACCCATGAATCCCATAGTCCTTATTAGTTAAATTTCTCCCCCAAAATAACAGCTCAGTCCGGCCTATTTGATAATTAAGACTTGCATTCAAAAGATTGTAACCTTTGATTTTTTGTTCGTGATAGTAGCCAAAATGACTTGCATCCCGACCTTCAATCTCCACCTGAAAACCTATGCTTTCAGTGAGCGAGACATTAGCTCCAAAATGGTACTGCCACTGAGGAGATTTTGTCTGATCAATATTTTTTCTAACCACAAAATCATAGTTATCCAGATCGTAGGTTGTAATTTCATCTATCTCAGTCTCAAGCAACCCAAGGGAACCCGATAACTGTACTTTTTCTGATAATTGATAGATGACCTCAGTCTCTGCACCCCAGTTTGTCCCATCAACGTTATCTAGAAAACCAATCCAAAGGTATCCAGTACTGTCATACATCCAAGATTCAAGCTGAGCATTGTCCCTGCTCATATGAAATGCTGCAGCTCGCAAAGTAAGCTGATCATTAAGATAGGACCCCTTTATCCCAATCTCCCGATTTACGAGTGTTTCTTTTCCAAACACCAGCCTTGGTCTGATAAATGTCTGGAAAACTGTTTGCATAGAAGCGAACTTTGCGCTGGCCTCTGTATTAATGCCTCCAGCCTTAGCACCACTGGATATACTTCCATAAAGCAGCAAATCTTCCCCCATAAGGTAGGTTAGCGTTAGATCCCCAGTTCGGAGACTGTCATCACTACTTGAGTTAAGGGTAGCGCTATCTTTATAACTATCCTTGAACCGTTCATAACGGATCCCAGCTGTGATGCTCAATCGTTCAGTGAGAGCAGAATCGAGCTGGCCATAAATAGCGCTTCTTTCAGTATCATAATAACTAAAAAAATTTCCATAAGATTGTCTTTGTAGATCTTCATCCCTTTTCTGAACATAAACACCCAAGACATATTGGACATCGCCTAACCCTCCTAAAGAGAAGTTTCCCAATAAACGTGAATCAACTGATATGTCACTCCGATCTCTGAGATAGTTATCTGTATTGGAATAATAATCGAGCACCGGATCACATAATGTTCCGTCACATATTCCGACATATGTCCAATCTTCATCAAACCCATACTCAAGATCACTATCTAACCAAGTTGTGACAGCCTCCAAAGTAGC
>JAQWRR010000096.1 GCA_029243585.1 Gammaproteobacteria bacterium | reverse complement strand
CGACGCGCATCGTCAACGTCGAGGCTGTACCAGAATGGATTGACGCTCAAAATCTCGACGTCGATACCCCATTGGTCCATCAGTGCGGTGCGGCTATCGCCGATGATGAGGTTGGCGTTGTTGTTCGGCGTCGTCATGCCGAGGAGTTCCATTGTGCCCGGGATGATCGTATGAGTGTGTACATCGACGGTTGTCACCCTCTGCCCACCGATCCTGATTTCGCGTCTTCCCTGCGCCCACGCGCATCGTCCAAGGCCAGTGCCCGCGAGCATGCCGGCGGATGAGCGAAGAAATTTTCTGCGATTCATTAGAAGCCCCCTTTGAGATCGATGCCGGGCACCGGGCGCGCCCCTGTTTCGACCGATTCTACCCGCATCGGTAGCCCCGCGTCGTGCTCGCCGGGCTACGCTTGACCAAGGAAGTCGGTAAAACGTGACATTCAAGAATGTATCGGCACCCCGAAAGAGGAGTGGCTCGGGGGAAAACCGTGATTGAAGCTGCTCTACTAGTCGTTGCGACCATACTGTAGCGAGAGTCTTGTGCCGCTGATCTTCATTGGGCAAGTACCCCGACGGCGGGTGCAATAAAAAAGTCCGGATTAGCGCCCGCCCGCGGCCGAAATTTCTGTACACGCCCATTGTCAACTTCGGCAACGTAGAGATTGCCTTCGCTATCAACGCTCATTCCATGAACCCCCCACATTCCGCCTGGGAAATCACCGCTGATGCCCCAGGAATATAGTAGATTGCCCTCGAGATCATACTTCACAATTTTATTGGTACCGCGATCAGCGGCCCATAGATAACTGTCACTAGAGATGATGAACATATGCAGATCCGCAGGCGGTCTGCCAACACTCCATTCGTCAAGATACTCACCGTCCTTAGTAAACACCTGAATACGGTGATTCTGTCGATCGTTTACAAATACCCTCTCAGAGACCGGGTCGACCGCGATGCCGTGAACATTATTGAAATAGGCCGGCCGAGTCTCATTCGGCGGCAGACCCTCCTGTCCCCACTCCAGTAGGTAGTTACCATCTTTGTCGAATTTGACGACACGGGCACCTAGCGGCCGGTCCTCACGGTAAAAATCACCGCCATCAGAGACGTAGAAGCTGCCGTCGGGCGCCCAGTCCATATAACTTGGCCAGAAGAGGTGATTTTGGTCAATACCTCCCTCGCCCGCAACACCGATAGTTTGTACCAATTCCTTGCCATCATTCGTGAACTTGAAGATGGCATGCTTGCCGTCATCGATGACCCAAACGTGTTTCTCCAGATCATAAGGACTGATATAAATTGAGTGAGGTCTTTCCATCAACGCATCCCATTGCGTCCATTCTTCAACGAGATCACCATCGGCGTTGAACACGAGAATGCCGTGTCCTCCACGATAGTCAACGCCAGGACGGGCGCCGGCCCCGCTGAGTAGATTTGCGGCATTAGCTCCCATCGCAGCACGGAAACTTCGCCACGGCGCCCTCGCTATCGGATAGCCGATCCCAGGGCCGATCTCTGGTAGCAACCTCGGCTCAGGGCGGTCGATATTCGGTAATTCACCTAATTGAACGGCGAAAACTCGGTCCACACTCTCGGCAAAAACTCCGCGGACTGCCGCAAATGTCCAGGCCTCATGTCCGGGCACGATGGCTGTATCTTTTGGCCAACCGGTCACGATGTCGTATGGTCCAAAAATATCCTGTCCGCCCTTCTCGCTGGGTATTGCCGCAAAACCGGTACCCGGTGGTAATGACTGGGCCGATGCTGTCGTGACGCATACTAGTAGGTAGATTGAAGCCAGAAATCTTTTCATAGGTTCAGTTCCTTAAAAATCAAAGTAGGGTCTTACCTGTTTTTGCTATTAGACTCGGCAATCGTAACGGTAAAGCTGAAGATGCGGCACGTTGACCATTTTAGTTGTCCTAGCTAAAGATTTCGCCATGACATCAATTCTCTCTCGCGTGCTGTCTAAATGTTTCGCATTTCAATATGACGTTACGCGGGCATTGTTGACAGTGCAAACGTCGTTTCTTAAGGGGTTTTTGCATCGAGCCCAGTCTCAAGGTAGTGCTGCAATATAAACACGAATCTAGTATTCTCGCGTTTCGGTGGTTCAATTCCACCCCTAGCCACCATATTCATGCTTGTAAATAGCTTTAACTGATAAAAGAAGTGGGGATTTCGAAATGAAAAACATAGATAAAACAAGTCGACGCCAGTTCCTATCTGGTAGCGCTGCGGTTGCTACGGTTGCATGCGCCTCACAAGAAGTGTCTGCACAAAGTACAGACTATGTTATTGATCCGCCCGATATTATTTCGATGGAAATCCATGGCTCTGATGAGCGGTTTCCTGTGAGACGTGTTTTTTGTCTCGGTAGAAATTACCGTGCTCATGCTTTTGAGAGTGGTGATAACCCGGATGTAAATCCTCCTTTTTTCTTTATAAAACCTAGAGATGCCATAGTAGATAGCAGGGAAGGCCACCCCTATCCATCAGCGACTGAAGCACTGCGCTATGAGGGTGAGTTGGTTGTTGCCTTGAAAAGCGGTGGTACGGACATAGATCCATCCGATGCACTAAGTCATATATATGCCTATGGTGTAGGACTTGATATGACGCGCCAGGATCTGCAGCAAGGAGCACAGAGGTTATCTCGCCCGTGGGCCATCAGCAAATCCTTTGATAAGTCTGCTCCATGTGGACCGCTATATCCGGTTGAAACAAACGGACATGCGGTGACGGGGCGAATCTGGTTAAGTGTTAATGGCGAGGTGAAGCAAGACTCAGACCTCTCATTCCAGATTTGGTCCGTATCAGAAGGTATAGCGATTTTATCAAGGCACTATGAGCTTATGGCAGGCGACATTATTATGACTGGAACACCCGAAGGAATTGGTCTTGTCGAGCCAGGCGACGCAATTCGTGTTGGAATTGAAGGTCTTGGTGAGATAGAAGTTGATATTACTTGATCAATCAGTATACCTGGCAGTCATAGACTTCAACTTGATGTCCCAGGGCTAACCAAGAGCGTCTGTAGACTGCTGGTTCAGAAAATGTATTTGGATCTGTGACTGTAAGCTGATAGTTAAGGTGTGTTTGATCGTTACTAACGGTAAATGTTTCGAGCATCGTGACAGACTCGCTCTGGGGTGTCCCGATATTATCGAAGTAGGGCCAATTAATATTGGTTGTTGTTACTACTAGGCTATCCCCATTCCAAGTCCCGATAGAATATCCGAGTGGAGATGCGACCACTTGTTGTGATGGCGCATTATTAGTCATGTGGATAATGCGTACCAGATCGTAAAGTTCTGATATGAGTGATATCTCTGACCCGTTATCTACAAATTCAAATGCATGTGGGTTGCGCATAATTCTTGGCATCCCCTCTGGTTCACATCTCTCGGCGAAGTTATCGGTTGGGTCCCAGTTGTCACGAGCTGCAATTGCAGCCTCTGTGAAGGGGAAGTTCATGTGCTGAGTTGCATTAGCTCTTAGGTCAGGGCTCCAGACTCTGTAAATACCACGATTTTCTGCTAGTGCATCTACTAATTCATAGCTTGAAATGCCGGGCTCGCCAAAACTTTGATTGCCCCAATAAGGTTCTGCGTCTCCAGATAGTAATATTTCTCTACCATTTTCAAGCAGTAGATTAGTTGTTAGCAGGTCCCGAGCGCGACGTACAGATGGACTGCCTCGGGCAATAACTTTCTCGCCTATAGTAAAAATATCGCTTGATACATTTCCTCGTTGCATGCTGAGGAGGTTTGAATGGCCTTCAACTCGCCAGAGCTCTTCTTCACCGTTTTCATTAATTACATTTACTGTAAAACCAACATGAGGGTTGACCCAATGCACTGCCACGAGTTCACCCTCGATTTCTTGTGTCTCATAGGAGTAGTGTGAACGCGAGTGATGTGCAGACGCAGCCAAAGAAAATATGAAGAGAGTTGCTATGGCTAAGATATTCATAATTTTCCTTAATTCTTACTCATAAAACTTATCGTTTTAAATTTGAGGCCAAGGTTTTTGCTCTTTGAAGTAGTGGAAAGACAAGTGCACTAACAGATAAAACTACCATAGTTAGTGCAATTGGCCGCTCTATGAAAACTAACCATGATCCGTCTGAGATGATTAGAGAACGTCTTAGGTTCTCTTCCAGAATAGGACCTAATATCAGACCAAAAGCAAGCGGAGCCACAGGTATGTCAAGCCTGTTCATAATATAGCCAATTACTCCAAATGCGATCATGATGTAAACGTCGGTAATATTATTACGTATTGCAAAGGACCCAACTACGCACAGCATAGCTATAATCACTAATAAAATATGATCAGGTGTCCTCATTAGCCTGACAAAATGTCGTACTAAGAGAAACCCAAACACCACTGTAAGCAGTAGCGCTAAAAAGAGCGCAACATAGACACTAGCCACAAAATCCGGGCGCTCGGCAAATAACATAGGCCCTGGGCGAAGACCATGAATTAGTAATGCCCCCATAAGCACGGCGGTCATGGTGTCTCCTGGAATACCCAATGTCATCAAGGGAACAAGAGCCCCACCGACACATGCATTGTTCGCAGCCTCCGGGCCAGCAAGCCCCTCTGGAACACCAGTACCAAATTTATCCCCACGCTTAGAAAATCTTTGTTCTTGTGCATAGGAGACCGCTACAGCAATTGCAGAGCCAGCGGCAGGTATAGCACCAATTATTGCGCCCAATGCAGAGCCACGAAGAATTGTTTTCCAGAGGCGTCGAACCTTCTCAAACGAAGGCATTAGCGCACCTAGTTTCGGTGTCTTTCTTGCGCCTTTTACACCCCCTTCAATTCCACGAAAAACTTCAGCCAGACCAAATAGGCCAACAGTAAGAGGCACAAGCCCAATGCCAGATTGTAGTGCCGAAGTGCCAAAATCAAACCGAGGAACATCGGTTACCAGATCAAAGCCCACCATTCCACAAAGGAGACCTACGACCCCGCTCAATATGCCTCGAAATGTAGAGCCAGGCGTTGAGTAGGCAAGCATGGTCAAACCAAAAACTGTAGTCATCGCAAATTCAGGACTGCGAAATTGCATTGCAGCCTTGGCTACAAGGGGAGCCACAAGCATGAGGATAATCAACCCAACAATGCCGCCAATTGTTGATGAGAATAGTGAGTAAGTTAAAGCCTCACTAGCTCTCCCGTCTTTTGTCATCGCATAGCCTTCTAGCTGCGTGACGATTGCTCCGGGTGTCCCAGGTATATTAATAAGTATTGCAGAGATTGACCCGCCAAATACGCTGGCAGAAAACACTGCCATAAGAAATACCATGGCGGCCAAGGGGCTCATCGCATAAGTGACAGGCAGTAGTATTGCTAGAGCCATTGTGGAGCTTATGCCAGGCAAACAGCCCATAAGAATACCGAGAATGGTACCAAGCGCACTTAGCCCTAAAAGATAAGGATCAGTTGCGACTGCCGAGGCAATAGAAAAAAATTCTGTAATCAAAGCTTTTGCTGCTCCTAGTTACCCTATAGGGACGCCTATTAGGTATAGGAAAACGAAATATATAAGACTAACACCAATAAAGGCGCCCATAGCTACCAATGGCAAGAGACTGCTATATGTTCTATTGCCGCTCTTAACGCCCAGAATATACATCCAGGTAATAGAAAAAATAGCGCTCATGGGGATAAACCCCACAACGTCAATCAACGTTATATAAATTATCAATGAAATAGCAAAGAGTCCGGGCATGAGAGACCCTTTTATCTGCATGGCCCAATATCTGGTCCCGGCATGTTGTTGTACTCTGGTTTGCAGTGCGCCGGTACCAATCAAAGCCAGGGCACCAAGAGATAAAATCGTCAAGCTAATGATCGGCAATAAACTGGGGCCTGGATCTACACCGTATTCATTCACCCACAAAGCTGGCGAGCCAATTAAAGATAACCACCCTATAACGCTCCAGAGCATAAGAAAAAGGCCAGCAGCGATTTGATTCTTTGGACCGAATCTTGAGTGGTTCTCTGACATTATGATTATTTTTGACGAGCCTTTACTAGGCCGCTTTCAAGTAGAACTGGATACAAGGATCTATCAAAATCTTCAACAAATAGCTTTGTCTCTTCTGCCATCATAGGTGTGATAAAAAAACTAAGCTGTCTTGCAGCTTCCTGAAACTCAGGATCACTAATCGTCTCAAAAAAAAGTGTTTCCAAAAAAGCATGACGATCTTCGGGGATATTATTTGGCAGATAAATAGCTCGCCAATCTCCGGTCACAAGGTCAATGCCCTGCTCTTTGAAGGTAAGCACATCAGGTGCCATAAAGTGTCGCTCTTCAGACATGACCCCAAGTATTTTTATATCTCCAGCCTCATGCTGATCAATTAACTGGTGAACTGGTAGGGTAGAGGATTGCACTTCTCCTGAAACAATTGCGGCCACAGTGGGAGCATAGCCTCTATAGGGCACAAGGGTCAGCTCGATGTTTGTTAACCTTTGAAGCAGGGTGGCGGCTATATGTGAAACCCCACCAGGCGCGTCATTGCCGTTTTTAATAGGCGTTGGGCCGGATTGCGCTCTTTGCACGTAGTCTTCTAAGGAATTGATTCCAGAGTCAGAACGCACCTGAAGTGCTGCAGGGTCTGGGCCGATGAATGAAATGATATCTATATCATCAACACTGTTTGCGTTTGGATTAATATATTGGCTTGCCACAAGGCTTGCACCCAGAATTCCTACTGTATAACCATCAGGATCAGATTCGGCCACATGCCTCACGCCGGTTGCCCCTCCTGCACCTGATACATTGATAACGGCTATTGGCACATCCAAACGTTTCCGTGCATATTCAGCTACTAGTCGGCCCGCTCTGTCCATGCCGCCTCCAGCAGGCCAATTTACGACAAAGGTTATAGGGTTGCTTGGAAAAGGTGCTTCAGTTCCATTATTACATGCTACTGGAGATAAAATTATGATTACGGCAGCGATGACCAGACGTCGGTAATTAATATTGAAGGCCATCTTTAAAATTCTTCCATTTAAAATTTTTAGTTAGTTCTTGTATACAATACATTCATAGCATCAGATTATCTTGATATGCCAAATGCTAATTGGTTTTGTCTTGTTGTGTCGTAGGCAATATCAAAGCTATAAACAAAAAATATATGATATGTAGGATAAGCATGCAATGTAGATCACTTGTGCAGACCGAGTGTTATTTGTGCAGCAGACAATTATAGAGACAGCAGAATATGAAAGATTTTGAACGCCGTAATCAACATTTTGATCATTTAGTAAATCAACCTAACTTGCGTTGGTTAGGCCAGAATACTAATCACATAGAGACGCACCCCAATGTTCGAGAAGCTATGATCGAATGTATTCGCGATGAGGCCTTTCATGTTTATGCACCACCAATTGGTTTAGAGGAGTTACGCTCTCTCGTTGTAGAGGATTTAGGGCTTTCTAATGCATCAGCATTGATTACTGATGGAGCTATTTCAGGGCTCTATCATTTATGTCATACGCTTTGTGGCCCAGAGGATGAATTTATTACAACAGACCCGACTTGGCCATGGCCGATGACTTTTGCTAGCTCGGTTGGCTCAATGGTGAAGCAGATACCCATCTATGGTGATGAATATGGGTATAGATTAAGCCCAGAACGTCTCAACGAGGCCGTCAGCGAAAAAACTAAAGTCATCTATTTGGTGGACCCAAATAATCCTTTAGGGACTTGTTGTACACAGAGCGAGATCAAGGAGATAACTGATATCGCACGTTCTATTGGCGCTTATTTGATTCACGATTGTACATATCGAGATTTTGCATATGATCATCATTTGGCAGCTAGCTATTACCCAGAACGCACAATTACTGTATGGAGTTTTTCAAAATGGCTCGGTTTTGCTGGACTCAGGATTGGCTCGTTAGTGGCTATTCCAGACATTATCGAGAAATTATCTAAGGCACCTCCAAATAATCTTGGCTCAAACATTGTTGCTCAGCGTGGAGCAATTGCGGGACTCAAAATTAAACCAGAATGGCTTAGTACAGTACTTCCGGTTACACGGGGAAATCAGGACCTAATTCTTCAGACAGTTAAGACCATTTCAGGTCTGAGAGTTCCTGTGTCTCCTTCTAATGGAAACTATCTGATTATTGAGTGTCTGGAAGCTGGCGTTACTCCAAAGGCTATTTGTTCAGTTCTCGCAAAACACAACATCATGATTCGTCATGGTGATTACCATACAGAGCAGTTTGGAGACAGGTTTATCAAGGTCTCTACTAGTACTCCTTGTGAGTGGGTGGAAGAGTTTTGCGCAGTATTGCCTGAGTCGGTTGAACAAGCTAAAGATATTATTGATGATGACGAATTTTTTTAGGGTAATGTAAATGGTTTTTTTGAGAGCATCTCTATGGATTTAAAATTAGATGGGCAAACCGCGCTTATTACAGGGGCGTCCCAAGGGATAGGAAAGGAATTAGCCACCTCCTTTGCTTTGGAGGGTGTTCATTTGCATTTAACAGCAAGAAATACAGCTTCTCTTGAATCTATTAAGGTGAAGTTAGAAGGTGATAGTAAGATCCAAGTTCATCTTCACCCTCTAGATCTAACGGAAAAAGGTGCCTGTGAAAGCCTGTCAGAGGCCGTTGGAGATATTGATATTTTGATCAACAATGCTGGTGCTATTCCTAGCGGATTGTTGTCTGAAATTCATGAGAAAAGCTGGCGTGATGGCTGGGAGCTCAAGGTGATGGGTTACATAAATCTTTGTCGAATTTACTATGAGCGAATGAAGAATAATGGATCTGGTGTCATCATCAATAACATTGGTAATAGCGGTGAGGTTTTTGATCCTAAGTATATTGCTGGGACAACTGGTAACGCTGGATTGATGGCATTTACTCGTGCTCTCGGCGGACACAGCCTTAATGACAACATTCGGGTAGTGGGTGTTAATCCAGGACCAGTTGATACGGGTCGTATTTATAGTATGTTGAAGAAGCGGGCAGCTGACGTATTAGGCGATGCGGATCGATATAAGGAATTATTAGAAACGTATCCTTTAAAACGACCAGCACATATACATGAAGTTGCCGACCTGATGGTTTTTCTTGCTTCATACCGTGCCGGATACACGTCCGGAACTATCTACACAGTCGATGGAGGAATCTCTTCACGACAATCCATAATATGATTTACTAATTATGAGCCAGTTCGCTGTTACAGACGATGGAGTGCATCTTCACATAGAAGATACATCGGAGGGAGTGCCGATTATTTTTGTGCATGAATTCGGTGGCGATCAGCGCAGTTGGGAGCCACAAGTTAGACATTTTTCGCGTCGTTATCGTTGTGTAACGTTTAATGCTCGAGGCTATCCACCATCGGATGTCCCAGAGGATGTCTCGAAGTATTCTCAAGCCCGTGCCGTTGATGATATCCGTGATGTTATGGATCATCTAAAAATTTCTCATGCCCATCTTGTTGGTTTATCCATGGGTGGATTTGCCACACTTCATTTTGGATTAACCTATCCTGAACGGGCTAAATCTTTGGTGGTGGCAAGTGCCGGGTATGGAGCAGAAAAAGAATTTCAGGACTATTTTAAAGAAGTATCTAAAGAGGTCGCGCAACAATTTGAAACCCTTGGTAGCGAAGCCTTTTCGCACATTTATGGTATGGCAGCTTCACGCATCCCTTTCCTGGTGAAGGACCCGAGGGGATGGAATGAGTTTCGTGTGATGTTAGGAGAGCATTCGGCAAAGGGGTCTGCTAATACAATGTTAGGAGTCCAAGCAGACAGACCTTCACTTTACGATCTTGAGGCCCGCCTAGAGAATCTAAACATTCCTGCCCTAGTAGTAGTGGGAGATGAAGATGACCACTGCCTTAATCCAGGGATATTTCTCAAACGAGTAATACCAACATCTGGTCTGCATGTAATTCCCAGAACAGGCCATACACTCAACCTAGAGGAACCAGATTTATTTAATCAGGTTCTGGCTGAATTTTTTTCCATGGTTGAAGAGAACCGATGGACCTCAAGAGACCCACGATCAAAACCTTCAGAAATAATGAAAACAAGTTAAATGACTGCCTCTACTGATATTTCTTTAAAAGACATTGCTAAGCATGTTGATGAAGAACGCCTATGGAGTCGACTGATGGAGCTTGGGAAGATTGGTGCGACAAGCAATGAGGGTGTTTGTAGGTTAGCGCTGACTGATGAAGAAATTAAGGCCAGACAGCTGCTTATTGAGTGGGCCCAAGAGATGAGTCTTTATGTATATACAGATGAAATTAGTAATCTTTTCTTCCGTTACGAGGGAATTCAAAATGAAAAGGCCCCGGTTGTTACGGGCTCTCACATAGACAGTCAACCTACAGGCGGTAAATTTGATGGAGCCTTTGGGGTAGTAGCGGGTTTTGAAGCAATAAGGGCCATGCAAGATGCTGGCTTCATACCTCAGGTTCCGTTAGAAATTGCCGTATGGTTGAATGAGGAAGGCTCTCGTTTTTCGCCAGGAATGATGGGCTCGGAGGCTTTCACTTCGCGTAGACCTATGGAGCAGATATTAGCTGTAGAGGATTCTGAGGGAGTAAAAACCGCGAATGCTCTGGAGAGAACCCTGGCATGTTTCCCAGGACTAGAGAAACGGGCATTAGGGTTTCCGATGACGGCATTTCTAGAATCGCATATAGAGCAGGGACCAATATTAGAAGCGAATGGTGTTCCTGTGGGAGTTGTAACAGGTATTCAAGGGTCACGACGTTACCGAGTTAAGGTTATTGGTGAAGATGGCCATGCCGGCACGTTACCAACTCCCGAGAGAAAGGATGCATTACTTTCCGCATTAGAAATGATTCGAGTGATGCGCCATAAATTTGATGTAGAGGATATGAAATATACGGTTGGACTTTTCGAAATATCACCTAATGTTCCATCAGTAATTCCATCTACAGCTTTTTTCTCAATCGATTTACGGCATCCAGACTGGTCAACACTTAAAACTATGGGTGATGCTGTTGAGACAATTTGTAGGCAAAACCAAGGACCATGTTTAGTTACGGTTACAGAGGTGGCTACTTCAGAGTCATTAGTGTTTCCTAATGAAATTCGAGAGTGTATTTCCGAGGCGGCGGACGAGATTGGAATAATTAACATGCCAATTCTTTCGATGGCAGGACATGATGCTCGACAACTTCATTACCATTGTCCAACTGGTATGATTTTCTCCCCCTGCGAGGGAGGAATAAGCCACAATGAGATGGAGAATTGTAATCCATCTGATCTCGCTGAAGTGACGCGCGTTCTCGCTGCCTCTATGGCAAAGCTTTCTCAATAACTATAAGTTTAAAAGATCAAGCATTTAACCTTCTAGGCGTAATCGCCGCCCGTTTATAGATCAAAATCCAGTTTTTTAAGCATACTAGATAGCTGCTTGGCATCCTCGGCACCCAGTTGTTCAAGCGGGGGTCGCACTGTCTTCCAACCGGGCTTCTCTCGGTGCTTGGAAATAATGGCCTTAAGAGCAGGAACAGCAGGATAATTTTCAAATTCTTTGCGGACGTTATTTATTTTTTTCTGAAGTTGCTCTGCGCTGTCATCGCGCCAGTGTTCGAAGACCTTTCTGATGTTTTCAATATTAACGTTTGCAGTGGCCGTTATGGATCCAGCACCTCCATTTTTTAAAGTATCTAACAGAAATGTTTCAGAACCGCAGAATGTAGCTAAAGATGGAAACTCTTTAAGCACAGACAAAGTGTTAGTCCAGTTCCCCGAGCTATCTTTAATACCAACAACTGTCTTATCGTAATTTTTTAGTAGTCGCGCAATGAGTTTAAGAGATATTGATACCTGAGAAACCGGAGGTATGTGATATAGATATATTCTTAAATCCAAATTGCCTACCCTTTGAATAACTTCGGAAAAACTTGCAAATAGGCCCTCATCACTAACTGCTTTATAGTAAAAAGGTGGCAACATAAGAACACCAGAACATCCTCTATCCACTGCATGTGCTGTTAGCTTAACCGTATCAGTTAGCGCTGTGGTTCCTGTACCAGGCATCAAAACATTTGGTGAAATACCACTTTCAATCAAGTGATCTAAAAGATTCATGCGTTCTTCTAGTCCTAGTGAATTAGCTTCACTGGTCGTGCCAAAGACCGCTAGTCCATCAGCACCCTTGTCGAGCAACCAATGACAATGCTTAGTGAATGCATCAATATCTGGAGATAAGTTTGGTTTGAAAGGGGTAAGAGCCGGAACAAGTATTCCCCGAAAAGTATCTATGGGCATTTTGAATCCTTAGAAGTAGCTAATTCATATTCATAGGCATTAGAAATCGTACAGGCGCGTAGGGTTTTCAACGAGTATTTTATGATGAGTTGCAGATTGCTTAGACCATACTGATAACAGATCTAGTAATTTTCCATCGTTAGGCATAGAGGTTTTTACACAGACATGTGGCCAATCCGAACCCCAAACGAGTTGATCTGCTGCTTCTTCTATTAGACAGGCAGCAAACGGAGTGACATTTTTGTAGGGGTATTCTTCGATTGATAATCGATAGGGTCCAGTAAGCTTTGTCCAGCATCGCTTAGCTTTCATAAGCTTTATTAGTGATTGAAAACCATTATCTTCGGGAGTTTTCCCTGGATCAAAGTACCCTAGATGTCCTACAACGAGATCAACTGGCAAATCACTTAACTCATCATCTAGGCGAGGGTAATTATCAACATGCAGGAGCAGTTCTATATGCCAGCCCAATGGCAAAATGCGTTCGGCAAACTTTTTCATACTTTGTACAGGTAATTTTTTTTTAGGATTTTTCACATCAACCAGGTTGTATCTGACCCCTCGAACCCCCTCATGATGTAGTGCTTCAATTTCTTCATCGGATACATCAGCACTCAAAACGGCAACACCTCTATTAGGCAGTGGGCACTCAGACATAGCCTTACGCATAACGGTGTTGTCGTCTCCGTAGACACTGGGTTGAACAAATACCACGCGCTCAATATTCAGCACTTGAGCTAAGTGCAGGTAATTAGGGAGTAATGAGTCTGGCGGGGTATAAGTTCGGTTTTTAGAATAAGAATAACCGGAGAGTGGGCCACAAATATGCATATGCGTATCGCATGCATTCGAGGGGGTGTTTTGTAGTGGTGGAGTTGGTTTGGAATCAAACGGAGGACAATTTGGGGAGCTTTTGCTCTTTTGCATTTCTGCCCCTCTACTCAATCTTTATTTTCAGAGTTTCGGTAAGAGTTTATGATAAACCTTACGAGTTCAGTAGCATCAGCAGACCCAAGTCCATTTTCTTTAGCGGCTTTGGATGATGATAAGACGGTTTTCGCTGCTGCCATTGGCACGTGAAAATCCATGCCAGTCTCGAGGATGAACTCTACATCCTTATGCAGTGTATCGATATCAAATGTAACCAGGTCCGATTCACCTAGGATTTCAGGAATTTTTTTTGGGAAAGCTGCCATTGATGCTCCGCTGTCCTTCATCACATCTAAAATGACGCTTAACTCTAGACCACCCGCATTTCCCATAGCCGCTGCTTCACCAAGAGAGTGCCAATAGACTGCTAGAGGTAAATTTATAACGAGCTTCATGAGCGAGCCTTGTCCAACTGCTCCAACATGGACAATGCGTCGAGTTAAAATATCTAAAACTGGACGTGCTCTTTCCAGGTCAGCTTCTTTCCCTCCCACTAAAGCCATCAAGCGGCCCTCTGCTGCTGGGCCAACAGTTCCCGATACAGGTGCATCTATAAAAGCAGCACCCTGGACATTACAAGACGTAGCTAATTTTCTTGCTGTACTAGGTCTAAGCGTACTCATTTCAATGAAAAGTTTGTCTTCAACATCACCTGCGAGTAGGCCGTCAGCACCCTCAAACACCTCTAGAGCTGCATCATCATCATTAAGCATAGAAATAATGATTTCTGAACGACTTGCCACAAGCGAAGGACATGAAGCAACTACAGCGCCTGCCTTATTAGCATTGATTGTTTTTGCGGGGCTCCGGTTCCATACGTTGAGAGTAAAACTCGCATCGAGCAACCGCATAGCCATTGGCTCTCCCATTTTTCCAAGACCAATAAATCCAAGGTTCACTTTTATGTCCAAGCTTTAGGGGGTGAGGAAGTATAGCGGTGAACACTTGCCCAAAGACATAGTTAATCCCCGTATAATTCATAAGTAAATTTTTTAAGGAGACTTGATGGTCAGCGAACGGTTTATAGCGATTGTCGGTGCTGGCATGGGTGGACTAGCGGCTGCTGCAACCCTGAGAAGTATTGGCATGAAGGTGCATGTTTACGAACAAGCAGCTCGGTTCGAGCGCATTGGAGCTGGTATACAGATGATGCCAAATTCTATGAAGGTGCTTAGGCAAATTGGCATAGAAGACACGCTTATCAAATCCTCTTTTAGCCCCTATTCTCATTTAAATAGGGAGTGGAATACTGGCAAGGTTCTTAGGGAATTGCCGATGCCAGAAGAACTTTTTGGTGCTCCTTATCTGTGTATGCATCGTGCAGATCTAACAAGCGCTCTTTCTTCAGCAGTCCCTTCTGATGTGATTCATTTTAATAAGAAGCTTATAGGCCTAGATGAAAACTCTTCGGGCGTTAGTCTGACTTTCCATGATGGAACAAGCGTAGTTGCTGATGCTGTTGTTGGCGCTGATGGTGTGCACTCTATAGTTAGGGACATTGTCGTAGGTCCGGATGAGCCAATCCATAAGGGGAGAATTGCTTATCGGGCGGTATTTTCAGCAGATAGAATGAGCGGTAGAGATATTGGACAGTCCCGCACTAAATGGTGGGGCATAGATCGTCACATCGTTATGTATTACGTTACTGCGCAATGTAGTGAGATCTATTTTGTTACTAGTGTTCCAGAGTCTGCTGAGTGGTTAACACCCGAGTCTTGGTCTGCAAAAGGCGATGTTAACGATCTTCGTGATGCATATGTAGATTTTCATCCTGATGTTCGCGCTGTTTTAGATGCATGCCCAGATTGTCATAAATGGGCAATATTAGAGCGAGAGCCACTACCCAGATGGAGTGATGGGCATGTTGTTTTGGTTGGTGATGCATGTCACCCAATGACACCCTACATGGCGCAAGGCGCTGCAACGTCTATTGAGGATGCTGCAATTTTGGCACGATGTATTGAGGAAGTTGAAGGTGAAGATTTAACGGCTGCTTTTCGGCAATTTGAGGCTAATAGAAAACCTCGCACATCAAAAATTCAAGCGATTTCAAGCGCAAACACCTGGATGCAAGGCGGTGATCAAGATACCAGCTGGTTATATGGTTACGATGCCTGGAATGTACCTTTGATTAGTGAACTAAGCGATAATCAATAAGTGCTTCAGCGTTGAGTTACGCTTAAAGAGTCTTATTAAGATCCTTATAATAAAAGACAAATATCAGGAATTGATTTTATATGGCATATATACGTTTATTGTTAAGTTTTTTGACTGTTGCCCTATTCACTACGCCAGTTTTGGCGCAGGACCTAGACGCAATGGTGGAGCGTGGCCAAGAGTTATATGACTCTGATGTTGGTTGCTGGGTATGTCATTCAGACACTGGAGAGGGCTTAGTAGGGCCATCTCTGCATTTTGGTCCGACACCAGCTGACA
>JAQWRR010000064.1 GCA_029243585.1 Gammaproteobacteria bacterium | reverse complement strand
GAGCAATTGCAGGCGTGGGTGGTGCTGGAATGACGTCGGCTAGTGCTCAGACGGCTGATTCAGGGAGTGGACCATACCGTATTCTTATGTCTGGTTATGGACCTCCAACAACCAGTTTTAGCTTAGCTCTTAAACGAATAGGTGATCGACTTGAGGAACGCTTTGGAGATGAAGTGGACGTTAGATACGTTTATAACATCATGGATCTTGGTTATCGTGGATTAGATATTCTTCAGCTTGTGGAGGAGGGTGTACTCACTCTTGGGTACCAGTCTAGTAGTTATCTTACCGATCGAGTATCTGATCTTGGATTAGTGGATTTGCCATTTCTCTTTTCAGATAATATTAGAGCGCGCGAAGCTATGGATGGGCGTTTAGGCGAACTGCTTACTGAGAGTATTGAGTCACATACCAATTATCGGATTCTCGGGTATTTCGAAAATGGGTTAAGGCATATTTCTAACCGCGTAAAGCCTGTTAGGACTCCATCAGACTTGGAAGGTATGACAATACGCGTTCTGCCAAGTCAGGTGCATGCTCGCACGTTTGAGTTGCTTGGAGCTGAACCAGAGATTATGGATCTGACCGAGGCCATTGAACGGGTCAAGGCTAATACACTTGATGCTCAGGAGAACCCATTCGCCAATACGGTGACCTACGGTGTGCATAACTTTCATCAGTTCCATACTGCAAGTAACCATTTCTATATTTCTAGGCCAATTTTTTTACATCGGCCTACATTCGAGTCTTGGCCAGAGGAACTACAGCTTGAGATGCAGGCAGCTGTCAGTGATGCCGTTGCATTTCAGCGTAGCTTAAAAGATGGGGAGGAACAGGCTGCAGCATTAGCGATTCGGGAATCAGGTGGGGAAATTGCTGATCTAACGCCTGAAGAGGTTCAGGTCTTTGTTGATACGGTAGCTCCTATTTACGATGAGGCACGAGGCCAATACCGACAAGAATTGCTGGACCTAGTGGGTCTATAAATGATCAAAGAAGGTGATAAGTGTGACAACTCAACTATGTAGAAAGATTATGCGTATTAGCCTTTTTCTGAGTGCCCTTGTTTTTTCAGCGAGCGTTTTAGCAGATACCCCCGAATTGATTCGTGCACTCCAGTCGGGTGAGCATATTGCACTTATGCGCCATTCAATCGCACCAGGTACAGGTGATCCTTCCAATCTGCGTATTGGTGATTGTACTACCCAAAGAAACCTTTCTGATGGAGGAAGGGCTCAGGCTGGAGAGATCGGAGAGACGTTACGCGCGAGTGGACTGACTGAAGCAAGGTTGGTATCCAGTCAGTGGTGTCGATGTCTTGAGACGGCGAGATTGATGTCAATTGGGGGGGTCGAAGAACTTTCATTTTTGAACTCACTTATTGCCTATCGAGGACAGAATGCCGAGATGACTGGGGGTCTCAGGGACTGGATAAGCGAGCAGGATCTTAGTACCCCAACAATACTCGTCACCCATTCAGTAAATATCGGCGCTTTGATAGGTGGCTACCCCCGAGAGGGCGAGATTATTGTCGCTCGTCGTACTGAATCCGGCGACTTTATTGTGGTTGGTTCTATTCAACCACAATAAAGTACATATATTAAGCTTTTAGGAGCACTCTCAATTTGCTATTTTTGGTTTAGGTACCAATCGAGTATTTGAGATCCAGTCCAGAAGCAAACACCAGGTTTCTTCCGGAGCTCTTCATATATCTTTCGGAAGTATTTTATTCTATGAGGAACCCCGAATATATACGGATGGCAAGATAGCGCCATTACTCGAGGTTGATCCGCTGATTCTTCATAAAGGGTTTCAAATTGATCCAATGCTCTGTCGGTGTACTCTGAGGCTTTATGGTGTTGGATAAGCATCATTCCGACATCATTGTTTTCCTGCGTATAAGGAATATTGACGAGGGAGCCGGAGCGCGTTTTTAGTTCAACTGGCTGGTCATCTAAGACCCAGTCAGTTACATACTCAAAACCTTCCTCTTGTAAAATATCTACAGTTTCAAAAGTTTCAGTTAATGCTGGGCTTAGCCACCCTCGTGGTTGTTTACCTGAAAAATCTTTGAGGGCATCACGGGTCATTTGAATATCTTTGCGCTCGTCGTCGACTTTTTGCATGCTCAGTTGCGAGTACCCATGACCCATAAGCTCCCAGTCTGATTTCAGAGCTTCTTCAGCGATTCGAGGGTATGTTTTACAGACTCCTCCATTTAATGCCAACGTTGTGGGCACCTCAAATTCATTAAGCACCTTCATTAGTCTCCAGAAACCTATCCTGTTTCCATATTCATGCCATGCCCAGTTTGGTACATCCGGAATTGGAGAGCCACCTCCGGCAGGTGTGATTGTCATGCGAGGTTGAGGTTTTGTGCTGTCCCAAACTTCAACGTTAACGATGGTCCATATAATCATTCGGCCACCATCAGGCAGTTTCAATTTAGGGCGATCAATTATTGGAGAATATTCTAGTCGTTCGTCTGGGCGCATATGTTCAGTCATTCATTGTTCCTCGTAAACGTGAGAAAAATTATCTAGTGCTAGCGTATTAGAAAGCATAAATAATATTTATTTTAAAGCTAATTTTACCTATCTATTTTCTTAAATCACTCTGACTTTAATTTTAACGATTAGTATAACTTGTAGTAATAGGACCTTGCTTAGGGTGGTTGGGGTAACTACTACTAGGCTTATCCCATCTTTAGAATTATCTCTAGGGGTTTTGTATGTATTAGACAAGGATAATGCGGAATGTTTATTCCCGCAGCCTAAGCCTTAGGATCAGCATGCTCTCAGGGACGATCATCAAGCTGAATAAATGGCCGGGGCTCTGGGCCAGTATAATCGGCGGCAGGCCTTATAAGCTTATTGTTAGAGCGTTGTTCAATGATATGAGCTGCCCATCCGCTAATGCGAGAACATACGAAAATTGGGGTAAACAATCTCGTTGGTATGCCCATAAAATGGTACGCAGAAGCACTAAAAAAATCCAAGTTTGGAAAGAGTTTTTTTTCATCCCACATAAGTTTTTCAATAGCTACTGAAATGGGATAGATGTTTGTATCATTTACGCTTGCTGAAAGCTTTTCAGACCATGATTTAATGATTTGATTGCGTGGGTCTGATTCCCGATAAACTGCATGTCCAAAACCCATAATTTTTTCTTTTCGTTTGAGCATATCTTTTAAGCCATTTATGGCATTTTCTGGGTCAGAAAACTGCTGAATCAGTTCCATAGCAGCCTCATTTGCTCCACCATGAAGTGGGCCGCGTAATGTTCCTATTGCACCGGTAACAGCTGAATAAATATCCGATAGAGTTGCAGCACAGACTCTTGCTGTAAAAGTGGATGCATTAAACTCATGCTCAGCATAAAGAATTAAGGAAACATCCATGCCCCGTTTATGCAAATCCTCAGGGCTATAACCATGTAAGAGATGAAGGAAATGTCCTGCTAGGCTTTCCTCATCTGTAGAAGTGGTAATTCGTTTTCCACTGGAGGAAAAGTGATGCCAATACATGAGTATTCCTGGAAATATGGCCATAATCCGATTAGCTGTATCCAGTTGCGAAGAAAAAGATTTCTCTGGTTCAAGTGTCCCGAGCATTGAACAACCAGTCCGCATAACATCCATAGGGTGAGCACTTGCAGGGATTCGTTCTAATACTGCTAACAGTTCGGATGGGACTTCTCGGAGCTTCTTTAGTCGCTGTCGATATTCAGTAAGCGTTTGGTTATTTGGTAGTTCACCATAGAGAAGAAGATAGGCTACTTCTTCAAAAGAGGCATGCTGAGCTAAATCGAGGATGTCATAGCCGCGGTAGTTGAGCCCATAACCATCCATGCCACAGGTTGCTATTGTTGTTTCTCCAGCTGAGATACCTCTTAGTCCTTCACCGCTATTCATTTTTTAACCTCACTTCCAAACAATCGGTTTAATTTATCTTCATAAGCGTGATAGTCCAATGCGGCATACAATTGATCGCGTGTCTGCATCTGGTCTAATACCGATTCTTGAGTTCCCTCATTACGGATAGCCTGATAAACCATAAGTGCTGCATTACTCATTGCCCTGAATGCGGATAAAGGGTAAAGAGCTATGCTGATGCCAACCTCGGCAAGCTCCTCAACCGTGAATTGAGGTGTAAGTCCGAATTCTGTTAGATTGGCAAGAACTGGCACGCTAACTGAATCGGTAAAAGCTCGATAGTTATCAAGTGTGTATAGCGCTTCAGCAAAAATCATATCAGCACCGGCTTCAATATAAGCTGCTACCCTGTCCAGGCTTGCTTCCTGTCCTTCACTAGCAAAGGCATCAGTGCGTGCCATAACTACAAAGTCCTCATCGGTACGAGCATCCACTGCCGCTTTTATGCGGTCGCACATTTCCACAGTACTAACAGTTGATTTGTTGGGTCGGTGTCCGCAGCGTTTTGCCTGCTCTTGGTCTTCTATATGTATGCCAGCAGCGCCAGCTCGAATCATCTCTTTTGAGGTGCGTGCGATATTGAAGGCAGTTCCCCAGCCTGTATCTACATCTACAAGTAAAGGGAGGGGAGTTACACCTTTGATTCTACGTACATCTTCTAAAACATCATTCATGCTGGTTACTGCAAGATCAGGCATGCCAAATGAAGCATTAGCTACGCCGGCCCCAGAAAGATAAAGTGCTTCGAATCCAGCCTGTTGTGCGAGTAATGCACAATAGGCATTAATTGCTCCAGGAATTTGAAGAGGTTTGTTGCGTGAGACAGCTTCTCTAAAGTTTTTTCCTTGTGATTCAATCATGTTTTTTTCTCATCGATTATGGTATTAGAGCCTTTTTTATTTTTCAGTTGTAGGGCAATGTTTTTTTGAGCACCAGAGATATGTCGCCTCATCAGTATTTCTGCAAGCTCCCCATCTCTTGTTGCGATACTCTCTAGGATCTGACGATGTTGGGCTAGTGCTTTTTGAGGCCTTGATGCGATAAGACTAGATTGATAACGGTACATTCGAACAAGGTGGTATAACTCCCCACAAAGTAAATTAATTAGCTTTTCATTTTCGCTACCTCGCACGATACGGAAGTGAAAATCTAGATCTCCTTCATCTTGAAAGTATTCGCGACCATCAGCACGGTTAATAGCGACTTCATGTTTATCAAGTAATATTCTGAGTTCATCTATTTCCTTGTCTGACATATGCTGAGCTGAGAGACGAGCCGCCATACCTTCAAGGGCCTCTCTGACAGTGTAGACCTCTAGAACTTCATTTCGGTTTAATGTGATTACACGAGCGCCGGCATGGGGAATATGACAAACAAGGCCACGGCCTTCAAGAAGTCGCATTGCTTCCCGAAGTGGTCCCCGGCTAACAGAATACCGATTAGCCAGTTCAGATTCGCTGATCTTTGTTCCTGCGGGTATGTTCCCACTTACGATGGCATGGGTTAAGTCATCAATCAGACGTCCTGGAAGAGTTCGATGTTCTTCTTCAATAAGGCGCATATTATTTAGTCCAAAGACTAATAAAGTTTTTAACTTCAATAGATTCGAGTTGAATTTGCTCGCTACAGGCATTTGAAATTATTTCGGCTTGTTCATGTTTGAAATGACCAAGAAGACTTTTTTGAAATTTTTCGAGAAGCAATGGGATTCCTTCTTCTCTTCGTCTCCGATGTCCGACCGGATAGTTAACGAGTATCTGATCAGTATATGAACCATCCTTGAAGAAAATTTGCACAGAGTTGCCTATTGCACGCTTTTCAGGGTCCATATAATCGATGCTGAACTGCTTATTTTCTGTGACTTTCATTTTTTCTCTTAATTGATCAACAGATGGATTTTCTGCGATATTATCCTCATAGTCATCAGCGGTGAGCCTTCCATGAATCAAGGGAATCGCAACCATATATTGGAGGCAGTGATCTCTATCAGCAGGGTTCATTAACGGACCAGACTTGTCGATAATTCGAACCCCTGCTTCCTGTGTTTCAATCTCTATTCGTTCTATGTCTTGCAGCCGGTTCTTGACTAAGGGATGAAGTGAAATTGCTGCCTCGACAGCAGTTTGTGCATGGAACTCTGCAGGAAAAGAAATTTTGAATAGGATGTTTTCCATTACGTAAGAGCCCAGTGATCGTTCAAGCTCAATCGTATTGCCATCAAAAAGCACATCCTGAAACCCCCAGTGCTCGGCAGTTAGAGCAGATGGATAGCCCATCTCATCTGTAAGCGCTATGAGTCCAAGACGTACTCCTCGACTAGTCGCGTCACCGGCCGCCCAACTTTTACGTGAACCGGTGTTTGGAGCATGGCGGTAGGTACGCAAGACACCTCCATCTATCCATGCATTAGATACTGCGTTGATAATTTGGTTTCTTGTTCCCCCGAGGAGCTGAGTGACTACAGCTGTGGTGGCGATTCGAACTAACAAAACATGATCAAGTCCAACTCGGTTGAAACTATTGTTAAGCGCCAGTACACCCTGAATTTCATGAGCTTTAATCATTGCGGTTAGAACATCACTCAT
>JAQWRR010000063.1 GCA_029243585.1 Gammaproteobacteria bacterium | reverse complement strand
TACCTGAGTCTGATCTGTATGTTGCCGTAGACCTCCAGATCTTGAATCAATAACGCAGCAGGCCGTATAAAAAGATACAACCTTCCCTTGGCACGCCATTAGTTGCCGTAATGCATTATCTCTATTGCCAGGTTTTCTGAGGAGTTGATTATCAACTGAGGCAGTTTGGTCAGCGCCAATAATAATTTTGTTTGAATCTTTAATTAGTTTTGCAATTCTTTCAGCTTTAGCATGAGCTAGTCTAACTGCCAGCTTTAATGCTGTTTCACCTTCATTTTCACTTTCATCAACCTGAGGGTTTTTGCTATCAAACGGAATTCCTAGTCTTTTGAGAAATTCTTTGCGATATGGGGAAGTCGATGCAAGAATTAACTGAGGCATAAGTGAATTCTCCTTGGGCATTTATAACCTTCTATTTTGACAGAAGAAAGTCTTGTACCTATCATACATTCACTATGTCGAGCCCGTTGTACGTGTGGTACAGCCTAAATGAACTTGAGGCGTTAGGTAGACGTCAAGCCCATCTCAATGGAAATCTAGAGATAGGAAGGCTAACCCGGCTTTGTGAATTGCTGATGTCTGATAAGGGCAGTGTAAGGGCAAGCCTTGGTTTTAGCCAACAAGGGGTGAATTGGACTACTGTTGATTTGAGTTACGAAGGTACCCTTGAGCTTGTGTGTCAACGATGTTTAGAGTCTGTAACGGAAGAAATATCTGGTCGAGTCAGGTTTGTAGTATTAGAGGATGATTCGATGGTAAGTAGCGCACCTGAAGATCATGAACCAATAATCCTCTCTGGTGTGCGATGCCAGCCAGCAGAGATAGTTGAAGATGAGCTTATAATCTCTCTTCCGCTTGTGGCGCGTCATAGTCAAATAGATGAGTGTGGTAGTTTGGTAAAAGGCCCTGGAGTTCTAATAAGTGAGGATGAGGTTGGTTCGACTGATCCATCATTCAGAGGTCACTAAGGAGAAATTATAATGGCTGTCCAGAAAGGGCGTAAAACTCGGTCGAGAAGGGATATGAGACGATCCCATGATAGTTTAAAGGTGGCTGCACTCTCTGTAGACCCAAATACGGGTGAGACTCATATGCGTCATCATGTAACCGATGATGGATTCTATCGCGGTCAGAAAGTCATCGATATCCCTGAGCCAGAAGAACAAGAAGAGTAGGCATCTACTGCCTTAATCGCTTGTCTGGCTGCTAACTAGTTTATATAAGTCTTTTTTTGTACTCGTCTAAATGACTCGCAAGGTTACAATTGCGCTTGATGTCATGGGGGGGGACATAGGACCCTATGCGATTATTCCAGCAGCTTTTGCTATCTTGGAAAAGGATGATTCAGTTAATTTTTTATTAGTGGGATTGTCTAAAACCATTGATGAGGCCAAAGCTGAAGTTGGTGATACTTATGGGAATAGACTAACTTTTATCACTGCAGAAGAAATTGTGGAGATGAATGAGCAACCTGTAGATGCTCTAAGACACAAGAAAAAATCCTCTATGCGAATAGCTATTGAAGCGGTTAAGAATGGGACTGCAGATGCATGCGTGAGTTCGGGTAATACCGGCGCACTTATGGCAATAGCTCATTACGTTTTAAAAATGTTACCAGGTATAGACCGACCGGCAATAATATCAGCAGTTCCAGACCAGGTTGGTGGTTCTACATTTATGCTAGATCTGGGGGCGAATGCTGGATGTAATGCTCAACACTTGTTTCAATTTGCTGTTATGGGATCCGTTATAGCAGAAGATATTTTAGATATTGAGCGAGCTAGAATTGGCTTGCTTAATATTGGTCAAGAAGATATTAAAGGCAATGAAGTTGTTCGAAAGGCCGGTGACCTATTAAGTCAGAGTAACTTGAACTATCTGGGTTTTTTTGAGGGAGATTCAATTTTTAGTGGGGAAGTAGACGTTATTGTAAGTGATGGGTTTGTAGGCAATGTTGCCCTTAAGACAATGGAAGGAGTCGCTGGGCTAATGTCAGCAATTCTTCGTGAGGAGTTTCAGCGTAATTTTTTGCGATTATCACAAGGAATAGTTGCCGCTTCGGCATTAAATGCTGTTCGTAAAAGGTTGGATTCTAGGCAATACAATGGCGCTAGTTTAGTTGGACTTAATGGTATTGTTATTAAGAGCCATGGTGGTGCGGATAAGATTGCATTTGAAAATGCGGTAGAGACTGCAATTGTGGAAGCCCGGAAGGGTGTCCCTACCCAGATTGGAAAACGAATTAAAGCTCAGGAAGAATGATGTATACACGGATAATATCTACTGGCACATATCTTCCAGAAAAAGTTCTAACTAATGATGAGCTTGAAAAAATAGTTAATACTTCAGATGACTGGATACGTTCGCGCACCGGTATTGAAAGCCGACATATAGCGGCTGATGGTGAATTCACAAGTCATTTAGCTGAAAAGGCCGCATACAAGGCATTAGAGGCTGCTGGTCTAGTTCCTGCCGATATTGATTTGATAGTAGTTGGTACTTGCACGCCTGACAGAATGTTTCCAAATGTTGCTTGTCTGCTCCAGGAACGGATGGGAATCACTGGTCCAGCCTTTAGTCTGGAGGCTGCTTGCAGCGGTTTTGTTTATGCACTAACAGTTGCGGATCAATTTTTATGTTCTGGGAAATCAAAACGTGCCCTTGTTATTGGTGCAGAGACTATGTCTCGCCTAATAGATTGGACAGATAGAGAAACTTGTGTGTTATTCGGTGACGGTGCGGGTGCAGTTATTCTGGAGGCTTCAGATAAACCGGGCCTGCTCTATTCAGATCTTGGGGCTGATGGCCAACATCGCAAACTTCTTTATACGGAGACCGGTTTATCTAACATGGAAAGCAGTGTAGAGGGCCATCTAAAAATGAAGGGGAACGAAGTATTTAAGGTTGCAGTCCGTACACTAGAGTCGATGGTGGATAAAGTTCTTTTGGAAAATAACCTGAATAAAGGTCAGATTGACTGGCTTGTACCTCATCAAGCTAATCTGCGCATCATCAGCGCTACAGCTAAACGTTTAGGGTTGCCTATGGATCGAGTTGTAGTGACTGTGAATAAACATGGTAATACGTCGGCAGCTTCAATCCCAATGGCTCTTGATACGGCTGTTAGAGATGGTCGAATAAAACGTGGAAACTTAATTTTGCTTGAAGCATTTGGTGGAGGGTTTACTTGGGGGGCATGTCTGCTCAGATACTAAGGATTTGAGTTTATTAGTGGTTAGGTGATGTAACAACCATTAGTATATTTAAGGGCTTATGTTAAAAAAAGCGGTCTGAGAGTTTATGTTATTACTCAGAATTTTTCCGTTACAGCGTATAATATTTATATATGTTTAAGTTAATAAACATTTTTAGTGTTCTTTTTTGGCTTAATGCTTCGGGATCATTGTCGGCTGCAGAGCTAGAGCTTTATGCAGATAGTGATGTCGTTGGTGAGCCACAGATCATACTCGCTGAGTATGAGGACACATTCATTAAGTTAGCACGTCGTTACAATCTTGGGTATGAGGAGCTAGTTCAGGCTAATCCAAGTGTTGATCCATGGTTGCCAGGTGAAGGTACAAAAGTAGTTTTGCCTACATATTTTGTGCTACCAAAAGTACCACGGCAGGGTATTGTGATTAACTTGCCAGAGCTTAGGCTCTATTACTTTCCAGATGGAGAATCAGGTCGTGTAATTACACACCCTATAAGTATTGGACGGATGGAGTGGGGCACGCCATTGGGACTCTCTGAAATTGTGTCTAAAGCGCATAATCCAACTTGGTATCCTCCAGAATCTATACGTGAAGAACATGCTGCTCAAAACCGACCGTTACCAAAAGTTGTGCCACCTGGCCCAGATAATCCTCTAGGGAAACATGCGCTGCGTCTTAGCTTGCCTGGTTACCTTATTCATGGAACTAATAAGCCCTCGGGTCTTGGAATGCGTGTGACTCACGGGTGTATTCGTATGTTCCCTGAAGATATTGAAGCGCTTTTTGAAAATGTGCCTATTGGAACACCGGTTCGTATTGTAGACCAACCCTATAAAATTGGATGGACTAACGACGGTTTTTATCTAGAGGCACATCCGCCTTTAGAACAAATTATGACTGATGATGCTTGGACAATGACTGCTTTGACACGAGCATTTGTTTTAGCGACAGAAGAAGGGCAAGGCGAATCCTTTAGTTGGGACCTTGCTGAAATTGTGGCACTCAAATCATTGGGAGTTCCTGAGTTTGTTTCCTCTGACAGTCTGATTATTCGAGATGAAAATTAAATGCATTAGCATGCAATAAGTTGAAGTAAAAAAAACGCCGCTATATAGCGGCGTTTTTACTGAGGTTATGAGAGAGTGTTATTTTGTTTGGCTTGCTTCAAACATACGATCAACTCTTTCATTTGTAGCATCACAACAGGCTTGTGCTGCATTAGCTGCAGCTAATGCCTGATTTGCTGTGCTTTGAGCCCCTGAGGCCATCTGCCTAGCTTCACCTGCTTGACGTGAAGCATCATTTGCTGTGCTTTGCGCGCTTTCTGCTACTGAGCGTACAGCAGCTAAATCTTCTGCACTAATTGTTGCGCATCCTGTTGCAATTACTAGTGTTGTACAAAGCGCACCTAGTTGAAATTTCCTAATCATGGAGCTCCCCTGGCTGAACTGAGAAAAAACGGTAAACGGTATGTAATTATTTCCTAAAGCGAGCAACACTGCAATTAAGAAATGACTCTTTATTGCTTTTTTTTACGAATCAGTGACGATGTATTAATAAGCATTTTTATGGGCTATTACATTTTCACCCCTCATTTAGGTCATATTTCCTTTTGCCTTTGAGGCGTACCTTAAATAAATAAGTCATGTATGTATGTGTACATAGCTTAATTCGTATATGACTTAAATATTGATCTTAATACATAACTGTATATAGTATCAGTAACTGAATTAATATACAGTATTAACTATGAATGAATTAACTTCTAGGCAAAGGCAAATTTTACTTTTAATTCAAAGGGTTATTAAAGATACTAGTCTTCCGCCTACGCGCGCTGAGATTTCTGAAGAGTTGGGTTTCCGCTCTGTTAATGCCGCCGAAGAACATTTGAGAGCATTGGAGCGTAAAGGTGTCATAGAGCTTTTGCCAGGTACTTCTCGAGGAATTCGTTTGAAGGATGCATTGCGCCAACAAATAGGATTGCCGCTAGTAGGACAAGTTGCTGCAGGCGAGCCTATTTTAGCTGAGCAACATATAGAAGCTCACTATCAGATTGATCCTACTTTTTTTAAGTCTGAGGCGCATTATTTACTTCGTGTTAATGGAATGAGTATGAAGGATGCGGGTATTTTGGATGGTGATCTGGTAGCGGTCCATCGTTCTCCAGAGGTAAGAAATCGTCAAATTATTGTTGCAAGATTAGAAGATGAAGTGACTGTGAAACGTTATCATCAAACAGGACATAAAGTTTTACTAATGCCTGAAAACCCGGATTTTGACCCTATTGCAGTTGACCTTAGAGAGCAGTCTATGACTATAGAAGGCATTGTTGTTGGGGTTATTCGTAATTCTATTTAAGTTATTAAGAACTATGCTACAAGTTGGTTTATTTGGAAGATTGGAAGCAGGATTGCCATAACGATAGCTAGTACAAGTAAGCCCATAATAATAACTAAGGCCGGTTCTAAAATGCCTAACATAGTTCCAAGCAGACTATCCATTTCATTTTCCTGATGAGTTGCTGCACGCTCAAGCATATTCTCAAGTTCCCCAGAAGCTTCGCCGCTTGAGATTAGATGAATACTCATGGCTGGAAATATTTTAGATTGTGCTAAAGAACGACCAATAGCTCCACCCTCTCGGACACGAACAGTAGCTTCTTCAACAGCATCTCTCATTGGCAAGTTTGTGATTACGCTACCACTAATTTTTAATGCTTCAAGTATGGGAACTCCACTTGAGCTTAGTATGCTCAGGGTTTGAGTAAAGCGTGCGGTATTCATCCCTCTGCTTACTCGACCAAATAATGGAAGAAAGAGTATCCATTCATGAAAACGGCGTCTAGAGGACTCATTGTTTAATAGTTTCTTTATTCCAAAAACGGCGCTAACAATTGCAGCAATCAGCATATACCACCAGTTCTGAAGAAATGTGGATGCCATTATTAATGTCCTAGTAAGGAGGGGTAGTGTTTGACCAGTTGTTTCAAATACCCCTACAACTTTAGGTACTACATAGACCAACATTAGTGTGACTATTGTGAAAGCTAGACTCGTTAAAACAATAGGGTAGATCATTGCATGGTTGATTTTTTGACGTAGGCCATGCCTTGACTCTGTATAGTCAGCTAATTGTTCTAGTACTGAGTCTAATTTTCCAGCTTGTTCACCAGCTGAGATCGTTGCCCTGTATACATGGGGAAATGCATGCGGAAAATCCTCGAGGCCTGATGCAAAAGAGTGGCCTTCTAAAACCTTAGCTCTCACGCCAAAAAGTATGGTTCTAATTCGAGGACTTTCGGTTTGTTCGCAAACAGCTTGGAGCGCTTCATCTAGTGGAAGACCAGCTCTTACGAGGGTTGCAATCTGTCGTGTAAGGAGAGCCAATTCCAATGCAGAAATATTACGACGCAAAGAGAATAGGTTTTTAGTGCGCCAAGGTTGTTCTTTAACTTCAGAAACCTGAACTGGAATAAGAGATTGTTCACGTAGAATCTGGCGAATTTGTCTTGGCGTATCAGCTTCAAGCACGCCTTTTTTTTCTTTGCCACTATTATCTATGGCAACGTACTGATAAGCGCCCATTAACTATCCTTAGAAGGAGTTTTCTTTGATTGCCACATACAACTAGTCGCTTTGGGTTACTCGAAGTACTTCTTCCAGAGTTGTAGTTCCATCCAGGACCTTTGAGATTCCATCTTGTCGAATGCTCGGTCCCCGAGTACGAGCATTTATTTCAAGCTCATGTTCTCCTGCCCCTTCATGAATCAAGGTCCTCATTTTTTCATCAATGCTAAGTAATTCATATATTCCTGTACGACCACTGTAGCCTACCTCCCCTTGTGAGGGATGATAAAGAGTTGGAGGATTGCTGGGATCCTGGTTTAAAACACCACACTCATATTCTCCAGCCATATATGGTTCACGTGTTTCTGGATCTAGAACACGAACAAGACGTTGTGCTAGTACACCTATGAGGCTAGATGAAAGCAGGAAAGGCTCTACTCCCATATCTCTTAGTCGAGTTACAGCGCCTACAGCGGTATTGGTATGCAGTGTAGAAAGAACTAGGTGTCCTGTTAGACTAGCTTGTACAGCAATTTCTGCTGTTTCAAGGTCCCTAATTTCACCTACCATCACAACATCAGGGTCTTGGCGGAGAATAGCTCGAAGACCCTTGGAAAAAGTCATCTCAACCTTTGTATTTACCTGAGTTTGACCTACACCATCAATGTAGTATTCGATGGGGTCTTCTACGGTTAGGATGTTTCGACTAAGATCATTAATTCTTTCAAGAGCTGCGTACAAAGTGGTAGTTTTACCGGAACCTGTAGGACCAGTTACGAGCAATATCCCGTGTGGGCGATGAATTAGCTGGTCTATCAATTTTTGGTCTTCAGGTGACATGCCAAGATGTGATAAGTTCAGCTGACCCGCATTCTTGTCTAATAATCTAAGCACTACCCTTTCACCATGCCCCGAAGGGATGGTTGAGACTCGAACATCTACGGCACGACTGGCAATGCGTAAAGAGATTCGTCCATCCTGAGGCAAACGCTTCTCAGCTATATCCAGTTTAGCCATGACCTTAATTCGTGATACAACTAAAGGTGCTACTGCTCGACGTGATTGAAGAACTTCATGTAAAACCCCATCAATTCGAAACCTTATAGCAAGACGATTTTCATATGGTTCTATATGTATATCAGATGCATTTTTTTTAATTGCTTCGGTTAGGACCGCATTGATAAGACGAATTATTGGAGCCTCATCATCGCTTTCTAATAAGTCTGATGGTTCTGGAAGTTGTTGCGCTACTTCTAAAAGATTAGTTTCATTATCTAACCCTTCCATCATTGTTGTAGTAGCTCCGCTTTCATAAGCTACCTGAAGGCGCGTATCAAAAAAATCCTTATCAACCTGAGAAAAAACAATAGATGTATCAAGAAAACGACGCACTTCGGCAAGGCTTTGTGGTGATATGCCCTTTTTATATATAACTAATGGTTTGTTATCCTGAACCCCCTGAATTAAAACCCCATGTCTTTTGGCAAATGCAAATGGAAGTGTACGATCATGCGTATTAGGGTCATTTTTTCCCTGTTCAATTTTTAATGCTAATTCTGCTTTTGCTACCACAGCTTATTCCGCTGAGATTGTTTCTGAGTTAAGAGGTTGTGCCTCAATTATTTCAGGCAGTACAGGACGTTCTTGGTTTCTCATGAGAGGTAAAGGAGTTTCATTTTGTTGAAGCTGTAAATCTCGAATGTAGCGATACTTAGCATTTGTTTCAAAAACAGCTTGAGCGCTATCACGGAGAATAGTAGGACGAATAAATACCATTAGATTGGTTCTCACCAGCTCTGTTGATTGTGATCGAAACAATCCCCCTAGAACTGGAATTCTTCCTAGGATCGGAACTCGTTGCTCGTTTTCTCTGAGCTGCTCATCAATTAGTCCACCGAGAACAAGGATATTTCCATCTTCAACAAAGACGGAAGTAGTAATAGTTCGAGTATTAGTAACCAAGTCAATAGCGCCAGTAGCGCTTGCATTCAAACTAGATGTTTCCTGGTCAATAAGTAGCTTGACACCACTGCCTTCATTAATTTGGGGTGTAATTGCGAGACGCATTCCTATTTCCTGACGTTGAACTGTCTGAAAAGGGTTGACTGAACCTGCTGTTGCACCGGTATTCGTAAATTGACCTGTAAGGAAAGGGACCTCCTGTCCCACATGAATTTCTGCTTCTTCATTATCGAGGGTGACAATTGTTGGTGTTCCAATAATATTAGTTGTTGCATCGCCAGCAAGAGCAGTCACTACAGCAGCCCAGCTTGTTCCAGTATCACTAATGCTGCCAACTGCACTTAGAATTCCATCTGGAAGTGCTGCTGGATTAGCGGGCACTGTTCCCGCAGCTGCAGCTCCTAATTGCACCACTCCTGGTGCTGTAGATGGAAAGTTTGTAAGAGCTAATGGTTCATTATTATCGCCTTGTATGGCCCAGGTGACGCCGAAGTCATTAGCTCGACTTTCTGACATTTCTACAATGATTGCATCAACCTGTACCTGTGCCCGCCGAATATCTAACTTATCAATTACAGAATTAACGGTCTGGAGCGTTCTAGCATCAGCATTAATAATTAAAGCATTAGTCCCTGCATCTGCCCATATAGTTACTTCCCCAGAAGAAGTACCATTTGCACCAGGAGAGCCAGAAAATTGAGTCTGAAGATTAGCCACTAACATCTCGGCATCCGCATAATTTAGATAGCGAACATGGGCATCACCTCCATTCTCAGTAGGGGTATCGAGATGTGCAATCAGCGCTCGAAAACGCAGTCGACTATTATTGGAACCACTTAAAAGAACACTATTTGTGCGACTATCTGCTGCAATTTGTGCTGTTGGCGCACCGCTGGCCGACGCAGTTTGATTTAATGTTGTTAGCATGGTTGCAACTTCACTTGCTGACGCATTTTCTAGCCTAATAACCTCAATAGCTTCGTCACCATCCTGATCCATTCGTGAAATGATATTGAGCATGCGCCTTACGTTGACTGCACGATCTGCAATGATCAAAAGGTTAGCGGCAGGGTGAGCTGCAAGATGACCATACTGTGGAATTAAGGGGCGAAGAATTGGAACTACTTGCGCTGCAGCGATATTTTCTAACTTAATTACTTGTGTGAGAATTTCATCTGCAGCATTACTAGGATTAGTGCTTTGAAACATTCGTGCGTTTGCATCGGGAATGATTCTGACTAGCCCATCAGTTTCTATTGCTACAAAGGCATGCACTTGAAGTGTAGCTAGAAATGCCTCATAAAACGCCTCTGGTGACATTGGAGTATAAGATAGGAGTGTTACGCTGCCTGTTACCCTTGGGTCGACCAAGAAGTTTCTACCAGTGATTTCACCAACAGCTTCTACTATTTGACGAATATCAGCGTTTCTGTAGTTTGGCATGATCTGCTGAATGTCTTGAGCCAAGATATTGCTGATATTGAAGAAGAACAACATGAAAACTAAGGTTGCTCTTCTAATGTTACCGACCATCATTCTGACGATTGAATTTTGCATTAGTAGGTACCAGTTATTCCTTAGTGATCATTTAAAAATAATAGTGTTTAATTGCAGTTTTATGGAAGTTGGCTGAGTTGGGATGTATCGATAGTTAATATTTCAGATCTTCCGTTTCTAATAATGGTGACACTGGATTGTGTGGACTGACCTAAGCTCTCGAAAACCTGCAATCCACGCGCTGGGTCTGTCATGGCCGTACCATTTATTTCTGTAATCACATCGCCCGATTGTAGCCCTAAAGCATCAAATTGGGCTTGCTCACTTCCTGGGGTTACACGAAAGCCTACCATTTGGCTTTGTTCTATATGTGGAGCTACACGCACGACCTCTCTAAAACGAGTGGTATTCTCGGTTAATACCATTTGGGATGATTGCTGTATTGGTATAGATGTTTCTAGTCGTTGGGAGATAGACACCGTACTTTCCAAATCTTGTTTTGGTAATCGTAAACTCTCTAACCTACCAGAACGGTTTAAAATAATTCGATCAGCATAAATCGAGTGTAGCTGCGCTCCATCCCCAGCTTCTATAGCATCCATTATAGTGTAGGTTTTTTCGCCACCTGACCCATTAGTAATAATTGCAGCTCCTCGTTTGCTATCAAACGGGTCAGCAGCTACTCCCTTAAGTTGAAGGCTAAGGGAGGTATCTGGAACATCTAAAAATTTTTCTGTTGTGGTGGAAAGTCTACCTTGAATCGAGGCCTCAAATTCCTCAGTAGTTATTCCAAATAAATGCCTTTCAATAATCTGATCTATATCTACTGTATTTTGAGTTTGTGGGGAATATGATCTTGATATGGACGGTAATTTTACCAAGGGTTCAGATATATTGAGGTCCTCAATCGAAAGAACTACCCATGTCAGTTGCGCAAGTTGATAAGCTGAAAATAGGATAAGGAAAACACAGGCCACTTGCGGTAAATAGCGATTAGTCATCTTCGCCCATTTTTCAGGCGGAAAATCCTTCCACTGAAGCAATCTTGTCGCGATATCCATAGGCGCGTTTACAGCATTAATTTGCTGCCTTAGGACTAATTTTAGGTATGGTAAAGCGTATGGACAAATAAAAACAGGATGTTTTGAGCAGGATTTTCCAATTTATCAAACTATTTAAGCTTATAGGCATGACTTTACCTCTTTATGGTGACTTTAAATCTTCTGATAAGGCCCGATAATATGGGTTATGTCAGAAGAGCAATTTGGACAAGAGATGGGTGGTGATCATGGTCTAGCCGTGGAGGAGGCTCGTCCAAAATTAAAGAAACCACCAAAGTATCAAGTGGTTTTATTAAACGATGATTACACACCGATGGATTTTGTAGTTCAAATTCTTCAGAAAATTTTCTCTATGGATCGATCAAGTGCTACTAGAATCATGTTGCAGATTCATACTGAGGGTAAAGGTATCTGTGGTATATATACCTATGAGGTGGCTGAGACTAAGGTTGCGCAGGTCACTGGTTTAGCACAGCAGCACCAACATCCGTTGTTGTGCACGATGGAAGAAAATTAATGTTATCAAACGAGCTTGAGTACTGTTTAAATGAAGCTTTTCAGAGAGCTCGTGATGATTTGCATGAGTTCATTACAGTCGAACACTTATTACTAGCTCTTTTAGACACGCCTCAGGTTACTGATAGTCTTAAAGCTTGCGGGACAGATGTTAAACGATTACGCAATGATCTTAATGAATTTATCGATGAATCCACACCAAGACTTCATGAAGAGGATGAAGATGTCGATGTACAGCCAACGTTAGGGTTTCAACGAGTTTTGCAAAGAGCGGTATTTCATGTTCAATCAAGTGGTAAGAAAGAAGTAATACCACTGAATGTTCTAGTAGCTATTTTTAGTGAAAAGCAGGCACAAGCGGTTTATTTTCTAAACTTGCAGGATGTAGCGCGACTTGATGTGGTGAATTATATCTCTCATGGTCATTCTAATTCCCAGGATGGTATTTCTGAAACATTAGAATCAGAAGATGAGCTTGAGGGTGGGCAGGGCACAAGAGAAGATAATGCTCTAGAGAAGTTTACTGTGAATCTCAATATTCAGGCTAAAGATGGGAGAATAGATCCTCTCATAGGTCGTGGATCAGAAGTTCAGCGTACCGTTCAAATTCTTTGTCGTCGTCGAAAAAATAATCCTCTTTATGTAGGAGAGGCTGGTGTTGGTAAGACTGCTATTGCTGAAGGTTTAGCTAGGTTAATTGTAGAAAAAAATGTTCCTGAGATTCTGCGAGAAAGTACGATCTATGCACTTGACATGGGTTCATTAATTGCTGGAACAAAATACCGTGGAGATTTTGAAAAGCGATTAAAGAACGTAATGAATGAGCTTAAAAAGCAGCAGAATGCAATTCTTTTTATAGATGAAATACACACAGTTATAGGAGCTGGCGCAACATCTGGTGGGGTAATGGATGCTTCTAATTTGATTAAACCGGCACTAGCAAATGGAGACATTCGTTGTATTGGTTCTACTACATATGCGGAGTTTCGAGGGATTTTTGAGAAAGATCACGCATTAGCTCGTAGATTTCAGAAAATTGATATTGTTGAGCCTAGTCTAGAAGAGACAGTGGAGATTCTCCATGGAATTAAAGATCGTTTTGAGGAACATCATGATGTTCGTTATGAAGACGATGCTCTTCAAGCTGCAGCTGAATTGTCAGATAGGCACATAAATGATCGTCAGTTGCCAGATAAAGCTATAGATGTCATCGATGAGGCAGGAGCGAGTAGGAGATTAGAACCCAAATCTGAGAAAAATCGGATTATTGATGTTGAGCTGATACAAGATATTGTATCTAGGATAGCGCGTATACCACCTAAAACCGTTTCAGCATCAGATAGAGATGTGCTCAGTTATCTCGAACGTGACCTTAAGCTTGTAATTTATGGTCAAGACCGTGCTATTGGGGCTTTAACTTCTGCAATCAAAATGTCTCGATCTGGTTTGGGTGATGAACAAAGACCAGTAGGTTCGTTTCTGTTTTCTGGCCCAACTGGTGTTGGAAAAACAGAGGTAACCCGCCAACTTGCCTTAACAATGGGTGTTGAACTTGTCCGATTTGATATGTCGGAATATATGGAAAGGCATACTGTATCTAGGCTTATTGGTGCTCCACCTGGCTATGTTGGTTTTGATCAGGGTGGCCTGATGACGGAGGCCATTACTAAGACACCACATTGCGTGTTATTGCTTGACGAGATAGAAAAAGCCCATCCCGAGGTTTTCAACCTGCTTCTTCAGGTCATGGATCATGGCGTTTTAACAGACAATAATGGTAGAAAAGCAGATTTTCGCAATGTGATTCTAGTGATGACAACGAATGCCGGAGCGCAGGAAACTAGCCGTGCTTCCGTAGGATTCACACTTCAAGATCATTCCAGTGATGCGCTTGCTGTTATCAAAAAACTTTTCTCGCCAGAGTTCCGTAACCGCCTTGATGCAATTATTCAATTTGATGAGCTTGATGAGCGGTCTATTATTCGTGTGGTAGATAAATTGATTGTAGAGTTAGAGGCACAATTGGACAAAAAAAATGTGACGATTGAGCTTGAACAGACAGCTAGGTCTTGGATTGCGGAGCGAGGGTATGACCAAAAAATGGGTGCCCGACCTATGGCCCGCGTAATACAGAATCACATCAAGCGGCCATTGGCAGAAGAATTGTTGTTTGGTGAACTTGTTAATGGAGGCCATGTTCGTATTGACCTTAATCCAAACAACGATGAACTCAACCTAATAGCGGAACCATTAACAGATAAAGTAGAAAATATATCTGAGATGGAAGAAAAATCGGTCTAATTCTTTATCGTGACCGGTAGGTTATACGTCCTTTACTAAGATCGTAAGGCGTAAGTTCAACCGTAACCTTATCTCCCTTGAGTATTCGTATATAGTTTTTGCGCATTTTTCCTGAGATATGAGCAGTTACCATATGACCATTTTCTAACTCTACACGGAATGTAGTGTTTGGTAACGTTTCTGAAACGAGCCCATCCATTTGTAACGCTTCTTCTTTTGCCATATCAGCTTTTATCCCTAATCATGCATGCTGGTGAATTGTTGCATATCTCTTAATAAGATGCTCGCAGTTGCTTGCTAACTCCTAATAGAGTTTGTATAGCATTTGTGATCTTGAGCCCATGAAAAACCATTTCCACGTGGGTTACACAGCATTTCAAGCTTTTCAAGAAATATAGCACGAGGGAGTGTGGTGGCTCCAAGTGACTGTAAATGTTTTGACCAGACCTGGCAATCAATGAGTTCAAAGTTTCTAGATATAAGGTAATTTAATGCATTAACGAAAAGTATTTTTGAGGCATTATCAATTCGAGTAAACATTGATTCTCCGAAGAACACTTGTCCAATAGCAATACCATATAATCCGGCTACTAAATTTCCATTTTGCCAGGCCTCGAAAGAATGAGCCCACCCAAGTCTATGAAGTTTTAAGTAGGCCTCAATCATATCGTCAGAGATCCACGTACCTCCTGAATTTTTGCGCAAGGCTGCACAACCTTTGATAACTTGAAGGAATGTTGTATCAGCGGTAATTTTTAGGGAAGACTGCCGTATATTACGAGCAAGTCTGCGTGATATATGGAGATTCTCAGGCAGTAGGATAGTACGAGGATCT
>JAQWRR010000050.1 GCA_029243585.1 Gammaproteobacteria bacterium | reverse complement strand
GCTTCAGCAAAGACATTGAATATTTTAATTGCAATGCCTGGGTTTTTTTCTAAAACATCATCGCGTATTACAAGCAGATGATTGATTGGATAGTGACCACGATCATCAAAAGCATGGAGTCCCCTATTCAGCGGGTCAGGTATTAAGGCTTTAATGCTTGGGTTATTAGTTTGGATATTGATTGCCGCAGACAGGTCGCCACTTAGCAGGGCATCTTCCAACTTTTGGTTTGAGCTTCCTAGTATGACATTACTAGGACCTTTGTATTCAGCAACATGCTCATCACCTGAAAGTACCCAAGTAATTTTTTCTAAATCTACATTATATTCTTCTGCTAAAATTCCTCTTGCCCAAACGCCTGCTGTTACGGTATATCCGCGGTTAACCCCTACATGCGTGCCTTCCAATTGTTTCGGTTTTTTAATTGGGCCTTTTGAATTATGTAGTATGGCCCCATGGTGGAATGCACGCTTAAGAAATATTGGTATAGCAGTAAATTTAACACCATGCTCTCGTGCACAGAGGTAAGTAGTTAGGGCCATTTCACATACATCAAATTCTAGTGTTCTAACCATGCGTCTAAAGGCTTTCGGAAGTACCGGGATCTCAATAAAATCAAATAAAAACCCGGGAAGTTCAATTTCCCCATTTTTGAGTGCGGAGGTGTTTCCTTGTGTGCGCGCGACAATTTTTAAAGTTGGTGACTTCATGGGTCCTCTGCAGTAATCAAATGATCTTGCTGCCAACATTAAGACAGTATCTAAAATAATTTATTTGAGAGATATTTTTTCAAAGTAAAAGTTTAGATTGTTATACTTGGTTTAGGCAATTGGTTTAGCTTTGTGTTCAGTTTTCGGTTTTATTAGGCTTAGATATGAATAGTACAATTAATGATTCAATTAATGGCGAACAGAAGCAGCGTAAATCCAGTATGAGAAAGAAAGCTATGATTATAGGGTGTGTTGTGCTGCTTTTTTATGTGGGGTTTATTCTTCTGATGGGTAATATTACTCCTGGTTTTGGGCCAAGTGATCCTGCTTCGTTTGATCAGATGTCCTATCGAAATCAGTAATATAATCGCTTGTGCGTGTAGAAATGACGGTTAATCGGATCTTGCTGTTTGTTGGGTTTCCTCTTTTGCTAGCGTTATTGCTCTTTTTGGGAATGTGGCAATTAAATCGTGCTGAGCAAGGTGCGAGCGTTTACCAACAATACGATGAAGAATCGAGCCGTTCAGCATTTACACGTCTGATCCCTAATGGTGACATAGATGAGTTTCGGTATCGTTCCATAGAGCTGCAGGGTGAGTACTTGTCGTCGAAGCAATTCTTATTAGATAGCATGACTCACGAAGGCCGTGCTGGTTATCATGTTCTAACTCCTTTTAAGCCAAACAATAGTTCTGAATGGGTGCTGGTTAATAGGGGTTGGGTTGAGGCAAATGCAGATCGAGAAGTTTTGCCGCAAGTACTTGTTAATGAGGCAATTAGATTGGTGCGAGGTAGGGTGGATTTGTTGCCGCAACCGGGTCTGTACCTGGGAGAATCAGCGGATTCAGGTTTTTGGCCGAAAGTGATGTTATTTCCGACTTTTGATGCGCTTGAGGCGCGATTTGAAAGTCCGCTTATGCATTATCAGTTGTTATTGGATGCAGGGTCTTCTGATGGCTTTCTTAGGGTGTGGGCTCCGCGCGTTTTGCCGCCAGAACGTCACATTGGTTATGCCATACAATGGTTCTCGTTTGCGGGCGTGCTTGCCATTATGGTCATTGCTGTAAACGTGCGTTCACGAATATCTTTTAGGTGACAAGCGTCTTTGTAAGCAATGTATTGGACGATTGCCTTACAATGTGTTAAATCAGCGCCCCAAGAAAGGTCTTCTTACGTAATATTTTGGAGTAACTGCTAATGGGTAAAGGTTTGTTAGCGATCGCAGTTGTTTTTGTAGCAACGGTTGTTGGTTCTACGCTTGCTTTTGAATTGAAAACCGCTAGTACTCATGAATCAGGGGTGGAGCCATGGGCGCTCCAAAGAATGGAGTTTGTTTCTTGGAATAATGATAGATGGACAGCTTGGGTCAAAGACGACTCGTTTGAGCATACTCCTGAAGAAAGCGGTTATTGGCATCGTCATTCTAATTCTAGTCTAGCTTTTATTAATTGGGATGGAGAACCATGGCAGGCAAAAGTTGCGGAAGGATCCTTTATTCTTGCGCATAGAGGCGATTGGAACATGCCAACTGAAAGTGTAAGCGCCTTGCATTATCTAGACTGGTCGGGGCAGAAACAGGTTAGAACCCTTGCTCAGTTAACCCGTTAAAAAATAGCTTTGAATTCATTGCTGTCTTGCCCTATGATACCGCGCGGATGAACGGTATGAGGAACAAGGATGCAGTTCCAAAATCTGCGTATTCTTACGCAGGACTCATGAACTCATGAATTCGCAAATCATAAATGAAGTAATTACAGTGCAACTGGCAATAAAACGCTTTTTTGTTAGATCCCGCTCGTACGGTGCTTGGGCTATTCTGATCAGTTTGCTATCGACGACAGTTCTAGCTCAAGGGTGGGATATGCGCCCAGGTGTGACCGAGATGAGTCAGCATCTCCGAACGCTTCATCATATAAGCCTTTGGGTTTGTATTGTTGTTGGAGCCGTTGTTTTTGGCGCAATGTTTTATACGATTTTTGCGCATCGTCGCTCTAAGAACCCTATACCAGCGACCTGGCATCACAGCACGAAAGTAGAGATTGTTTGGACAATTATTCCTACGTTAATTTTGGTTGGCATGGCGATTCCTGCAACCAAGGCACTTATAGAGATTGAAGATAACAGTGATGCGGACTTAACGATTCTGGTTACCGGGTCTCAGTGGAAATGGCATTACCAGTATCTTGAGGCCGGTATTGGTTTTTACAGCAACATGTCTACACCTCTCGAGCAAATCAACAATACGGAAGCTAAGGGCGAGCATTATTTGCTTGAAGTGGATAACCATTTGGTTATTCCAACAAATCAAAAGGTTCGGTTTTTGACTAGTTCAGATGATGTTATTCATTCTTGGTGGGTGCCAGATTTTGCGGTTAAGCAGGATGCATTGCCAGGGTTTATTAACGAGGCTTGGACAAGAGTGCCTGAGCCAGGCACCTATCGTGGTCAGTGCACAGAACTATGTGGGATGAATCACGCTTACATGCCTATTGTGGTGGATGTGCTTCCAGAAGATGAGTTTGAGTCTTGGCTTGAGGATCAGCGTATAGCACTTGAATCAATGGGAGAGGCTGCTATTGCAGCCCGTAGTCGTGATTGGTCGATGGAAGAGTTAATGCCGATTGGTGAGGATACCTATCTGAGCAATTGCGCAACCTGCCATCAGCCAGACGGTTCTGGACAGGGTATTACTTATCCAGCGATGACGGGAAGCGCTGTTGTAAATGGTCCTATTGAGAACCATATCAGCACCATTCTCAATGGTGTTGCCGGCACTGAGATGCAGGCGTGGGGCCCACAGCTAAGTGATCTGGAAATTGCGGCTGTAATTACTTATGAACGAAATTCTTTAGGCAATGAGACTGGCGAAGTTATTCAGCCTCTCACAATCTTTAACTCGCGTTAGGTGTAGCAAATGATTGCCCACGCAGAAACCGTACCTTCAGGCAGAAACCCGCTGGTGAAATTTATTTTACGCTGGCTGTTGACTACTAATCATAAAGAGATAGGGACGCTCTATCTGTCATTAAGTTTTCTGCTCTTTTTTATTGGTGGCGCTATGGCGCTGACATTTCGTGCAGAGCTTGCCCAGCCCGGACTTCAGCTTATGGGTGCTGATTTCTATAACCAAATGGTTACTCTTCATGGGCTGGTGATGGTGTTTGGTGCAGTGATGCCAGCGTTTGTAGGATTAGCTAACTGGATGATCCCGCTTCAGATTGGTGCGTCTGATATGGCGTTACCCAGGCTAAATAATTTTAGCTTCTGGATTATGCCCTTTGCTTTTGGGTTGCTTCTTTCCTCATTGTTCATGCCGGGAGGAGCGCCTAACTTTGGCTGGACATTTTACGCGCCTCTATCGACTACTTATGGCCCCCCTAGTACTGACTTTATGATTCTGGGCATTCATATGATGGGGATCTCCTCAATACTTGGGGCTATTAATATCATTGTTACTATTTTCAATTTGCGCGCTCCTGGCATGACATTAATGAAGATGCCTATGTTCGTGTGGACATGGTTAATTACCGCCTTTTTATTGATTATGGCTATGCCTGTTCTTGCTGGTGTAGTGACAATGATGCTGACTGACCGTCATTTTGGGACTAGTTTTTTTGAAGCATCTGGTGGTGGTGATCCTTTAATATTTCAGCATGTGTTTTGGTTCTTTGGTCATCCGGAAGTCTATATTATGATTCTTCCGGGGTTTGGAATTGCTTCGGAAATAATTCCAGTTTTCGCTCGCAAGCGTATTTTTGGGTATACCTCGATGGTCTGGGCAACTGGATCAATCGCCATACTATCGTTTGTTGTATGGGGGCATCATATGTTTGCCACCGGTATGCCTTTGGCTACAGAACTATGGTTTATGTACGCAACGATGGTCATTGCAATCCCCACAGGAGTGAAAGTCTTTAATTGGGTTGCCACCATGTGGGGTGGTTCTATGACTTTTGAAACACCTATGCTTTTCGCGCTGGGTTTTGTTGTGATGTTTACTATTGGCGGCTTATCTGGACTGATGCTTGCAATAGCACCAGTTGATTTTCAATATCACGACACCTTCTTCGTCGTAGCTCATATTCATTATGTGCTTTATCCAGGAGCTATTTTTGCCACGATGGCAGCTGTCTATTATTGGATACCTAAGTGGACAGGAAATATGTATGACGAGCGATTAGGAAAAATCCACTTTTGGACAGCAGTTATTGCGCTCAATCTAACCTTTTTTCCAATGCACTTTGTAGGGCTTGCGGGCATGCCTAGAAGAATCGCTGACTATGCGCTTCCTTTTACTGGGCTTAACACTTTTGCGACGGCAGGGGCTTTTTTGCTTGGTTTAACACAGTTGTTATTCCTCTACATCGTGATTAAAACTGTTCGTGGTGGACCTAAGGCTACAGATCAAGTCTGGGAAGGTGCCAAAGGGTTGGAATGGACGGTTCCATCTCCTGCTCCGCTACATACATTTGAAGTGCCGCCAAAAGTAGATTGAGATTTTTTTATGAACCCAGGAAATACCCTCGAACCCATAAACTGATGAAAGACAAATATAATCCAAAAATTAAACAGGCAGCTATATTGGGCGTTGTGCCTATCGTTATGTTTGGGTTTGCCTTCGGCTTGGTTCCGCTCTATGAGGTTTTTTGTGAGTTGACGGGATTTGGAGGTGGGCGGTTTGAGCAAACAGTTATGGTGTCTGATGCTCCTAATGTTCCCATTATTTCTGAGGCGATAGATCGTGAAGTTAACATTCAGTTTTTAGCTGATGTTGGTCGAGGTCTGCCTTGGGAGTTTAGGCCTACTGAAACCCAGATCAGAGTGAAGGTTGGCGAGGTTAGTGAGACAACTTACTATGCTCGAAACTTCTCTAATCATTCTGTGACAGGGCAGGCAGTTCCAAGTGTAACGCCAGCTTACGGGGCAGCTTCTTTACAAAAGGTTGAATGCTTTTGTTTTACGGAGCAACGCCTTGAGGCTGGAGAAGAGATTGAGATGCCTGTCCTTTTTTATGTCGACGCAGATTTGCCAGATGATGTCGGCACTTTAACGCTGTCTTACAGCATGTTTCCGATACAGGTTGATGAGATGAGTCATGAAATGGCTAATATGGAGCATTTATGAGTCAGGAAGCGATTCATTCTGGGGACGGACCACCAGATTATTACGTTCCACACAGTAGTGCTTTACCAATCGTTGGTTCAACAGCATTATTTATTACAGCTTTTGGTGCAGGGCATTTTATCCAACAAAGTACTGATACTGTGCCAACAAACACAGGCAGCTTTGGGTTTTGGATATTTCTTATAGGACTTGTTGCGGTCGCATGCATGATGTACAGCTGGTTTTCCACTGTTGTTAAGGAATCTTATCAGGGATTAGTGAGCGAGAAGCTTGATCGTTCATTTCGGCAAACAATGTTCTGGTTTATTGTTTCTGAAATCATGTTTTTTGCCGCTTTTTTTGGTGCCCTTTTCCATGCTCGTGTCATCACAGTTCCATGGCTTGCAGGAGCAAGCGATAATCTTCAAACGCATCTTTTGTTATGGCCTGACTTTGCAGATACTTGGCCGCTTTTTCTAACTCCAGGTGGTGGTCTTACCCAAGCCATGGCCGCGTGGGGATTGCCTTTTATTAATACTGTGATTCTTGTGACAAGCAGTGTGACAATTACGCTTGCCCATTGGGCTTTAAAAAAGAATAGTAGAGGGCCTCTTAAAGTCTGGCTCGGGCTTACAGTGCTTCTAGGTTCTGTGTTTCTGGTTTTGCAGGTGGTCGAGTATGTTGAGGCTTATCATGAGCTTGGGTTGACCATGTCATCGGGAATTTATGGGTCGACATTTTTTATGTTAACGGGTTTTCATGGAGCGCACGTTACTCTGGGCACTATTATGCTTGCGGTAATGTTGATACGGACGATGCGAGGTCACTTTACAGCTGATGATCACTTTGCTTTTGAAGCGTCATCTTGGTATTGGCATTTTGTTGATGTTGTATGGTTAGGTCTTTTTACGTTCGTATACTGGTTTTAAGGAATCATGAATCTTGTGATAAATCCAAAAGCTAGCAGTGCGAGCAACAAAATCGCAAGCCCTACTCGAAGGCTTAATGATGTTACCGTGCGGCTACTTTTTCCGCGATCTTTCACAAGAAAGAATAAGCCGCTGCCAAGACATACGACGATAGCTAGCATTACAACAATTATCAGAAAGTTAAGCATTGAGTTTTTGGCCTTGATTAGAAGTGCTAATCGAATCAAGGGTGAGCGCTAATGTCAAGAACAGCTGAAATTCGACTTACGGTAGATTTAGATGATGATAATGTGCCCACTGAGATTTTTTGGGAGGCTTCTGAAGCTCAAGGTTCAGGACCGACGCCTTGTCAATCGATGATGCTTTCCCTTTGGGATGCGGAACAGAAGAGCATTGCAGTCATAGATCTATGGGCAAAGGATACAACAGTCGATGATATGAATCTTTATTTTTACCAGGCCATTCATAAAATGGCGGATACATATTACAAAGCAACTCACAATCAAGATGTATCTAAACTAATACATGAATTTGGAGAAGGGTTTGGGGGTAAAGTTGGATTAGCTAGCAACATAAAAGAGTCGACGGTTAGTCGAGAAAAAAATGTCGTTGATCTGATATCCCTAGCTAAGGATAACCAGAGCCGGAGTGCAAAATAGATGAGTGTCTCAATTGTCCCTACCTTAAAACTTCTTAAGCCAGCAGCAATGGTTGTTGCAGTTGCGTTTTTTGGGCTAATTGTTGGTTACTGGGCGAATGCAGCGTTTACTTCGGGTAATGCGCCTAGCTTTGCGCCTGGATATGCTCCTGAGCAGCCTATTGATTTTAGCCATAGAGTCCATGCCGGTGAGAATCAGATTGACTGTCTTTACTGTCATACTCAGGCTAGCCGTTCAGCTTCTGCAGGCGTACCGTCTGTTGATAAATGCGCCGGTTGCCATCAGCAAGTCGCAACCGATCGACCGCAAATCAGACGTGTATTGGAGTACTGGGAAAATCAGGAGCCAATTCCATGGATTAAAGTCCATGACCTACCTGATTTTGTTTATTTTCCTCATAAGCGTCATGTCGCTGCTGGAGTGGCATGTCAGACCTGTCATGGGCCTGTTGAAACGATGGATGTTGTTTCACGCCAAGCACCCTCCCAAATGGGGATTTGTCTCAATTGTCATAAAGAACACCAGGTTGAGTTTGGAACAGACTGCTTAACCTGTCACAAGTAAGAATAAAAGGTAACCAAATGTCGGGTATTGATCGTAGAGATTTCCTGAAACTAGCTGGAGCGGGCGGAGCAGGGGCCGGTGCGGGTTTCATGATGCGGGAATCAACCAAGCATCCCGTTGAGCATTTGGTTCCATATACTTCGTCGCCCGAAGAATTCAGTCCTGGTATAGCTACCTGGTATAACACGGTGTGTTCTATGTGTTCATCCGGTTGTGGTATTTCAGTTCGGACGCGTGAAGGTAGAGCGAAAAAAATTGAAGGTAATCCATCGCATCCGGTAAGTCAGGGGCGACTTTGTGCTCATGGCCAAGCTGGATTACAAGTGCTTTATAACCCCGATCGACTTACAGGGCCTATGGCTCGTACAGCTGATAATGAAGATCTCTTGCCTATTACATGGGACGAAGGAATCTCGCAGTTAGCAACTCGATTAGGTTCTTTGCAGGCGTCTGGTCAAGGTGACAGTGTTTGTTTTTTGAGTGAGGGTGTTGATGGGCATCTTGCTGCTCTATATGAGCGCTTTATGGCTCAGCTAGGCTCGAGTCGTCTTGTGCATTATGATTTTACGCATCCTCGGACCCTTTATTCGGCAATTGAAAAATTGTTCGGTGATTCGCAGCTTCCTTATTACGATATAGGCAATGCAGATTATGTGGTGTCGTTTGGCGCTGATTATTTGAGCACCTGGATATCTCCTGTGAACCATAGCTTTGGTTTCGGTAGTAGTCGTAAAGGCGTTAATGGCGTAAGAGGGCGGTTTGTTCAGATTGAACCAAGGATGTCGGTTAGCGGAGCTTCTGCAGATGATTGGTTTGCTGCAAACCCTGGAACAGAAGGGATGGTTGCGTTAGCCATCGCAAATCATATAGTTAATGAGGGTGGATACCAGGGTGATGATAGAGATGCTTGGGTCTCAGCTCTAGCGCCTTACTCACCCGCCTCAATGTCACAAGCAACCGGGCTTTCTTCATCGGTAATCATTGGTATAGCTGAGTCATTTTTAGGTTCACAGCATAGCCTTGCTATCGGAGGTGGCTCTGCTGGAAATAATACAAATGGAGTAGATACCCTTGTTGCTGTGAATGCTCTTAACTACTTGGTTGGTAATCTGGGTAACGAAGGTGGGCTAATACTGAATCCAGAGCCGGTAGTTGGTTCCGGGTCTGGTACTTTACGGGCTACTTATACAGATATGATTGAGCTTGCAGAGGCTGCTAGAGATGGCAGAATTCAAGTGCTAATTTTGAGTGGTACTAACCCTGTATTTAATCTTCCAGATGCGGCTGAATTTAGAGAGGCGATTGCACAAATACCTCTTGTGGTTAGCCTATCTAGCTTTATAGATGAAACTAGTTCGCTCGCCTCGCTTGTTCTGCCTAGCCATACTTATCTTGAAAGTTGGGGGGATAGCTTTCCTGAGCCTGGAGTAGGGTTTTCGATTGGTTCTGTCTCTCAGCCTGTTGTATCACCGCTTTTTAATACACGAGCTACGGGAGATATAATCATCAACCTAGCTCAAGAGATTGGTTTGTCAGCTGCTTTTCCATGGTCAGATATGGAGGAATATCTTAAAGAGGGATGGCAACAGATTTATGCTCGAGGGAATACAGGTGATGGAACTGAGGGTTTTGAATCATTCTGGAATGATGTAGTAAGGGCTGGAGTCTGGGGTGAGACTACTCGTGGCCCTTCACCAGAAGGTTTGTTAGAAGGTGTTATCGAATCAATCGATGTGGCACCACCTGAGTTTTCAGGTTCAAGCGCTAATTATCCGTTCGTTTTTCATCCATATATATCAGATACTCTTGAGGATGGGGGGGCTGCTAACTTGCCTTGGATGCAAGAGCTTCCAGATCCGTTGACTAGCATTGTTTATGGATCTTGGGTTGAGTTAAATCCACTGACGGCAAATGAATTGAACCTGGAAGAAGGCGATATTGTTGAGGTTGAGTCTCCCCATGGTCGGGTTACAGCCCCAGTGTTTATTTATCCGGCAATTATGCCTAACGTTATTGGAATGCCTATTGGGCAGGGTCATACTGATTATGGACGTTATGCAAGTGGGCGCGGTTCCAATCCAATACAAATTTTATCGCCACAGTTAGAGACAGAGACAGGCGATCTTGCCTGGGCGGCAACACGGGTTGCAATTAATCCTACTGGACGTCGTGTTGAGATTGTAAAGACCGGTGGTGTTTCAAGAGAACTAGGAAGGGAGATTATTCAGAAGGTTGGTGCTGATGGTGCTGATGCTGATGGCGCTGATCATGCTGCTGAGCTGAGTAGTATCCCAGTTAAGGTGGTGCGGTCATGAGCTTTATAGATACTTTACGATCACGTTGGCAGGAATATCGTAGGCCTGGTTATTACGAGAATTTTGATTACGCTTGGACAATGACTATCGATCTTGATAGCTGTACAGGTTGTGGAGCTTGCGTTACTGCTTGTCAGGCAGAAAACAATATTCCTTTGGTAGGGGAAGAGGAACTTGCCCGTGGTAGAGAGATGCATTGGATACGTATTGAGCGTTATTGGGAAGGGGAATTTCCAAACGCCAAGTTGAATTTTATTCCTATGCTATGCCAACATTGTGACGCAGCACCGTGCGAGACAGTATGTCCGGTGAGTGCTACTTATCATAATCAAGATGGCTTGAATGCTCAGGTCTACAATCGATGCGTTGGTACACGTTCTTGTGCGGTCTATTGTCCGTATGAGGTTCGATATTTTAACTATTACAATCATGAGTGGCCGTCACCATTGGACCAGCAGTTGAACCCTGATGTTACAGTGCGTGAAAAGGGCGTCATGGAAAAATGCACCTTCTGTATACAGCGTATCCGGCAGGCAAAAGACGCTGCAAAGGATGACGGAAGACGGCGTGTACTAGATGGTGAGGTACAGCCAGCGTGCGTACAAACATGTGCTTCACAGGCTATGGTTTTTGGGAATAGAAACGATTCGCAAAGCGAGGTTTTCAAATCAATGAATGATCCTCGTGCTTACCATGTTCTTGAAGAAGTAAATACGGCGCCTTCTGTGGTGTATCTGAAAAAGGTTGAAGTGAATGGCTAACCAAGACATAAGCTTCGCTCAAATTAACGATGATGTTGTTCGTTCCTTGGTTGTTACTGGACGTAAGTATTACATTACTCTTGCTATCTCTATTCTTGTTACCTTTACATGCTTTGTAGGGCCATGGTTTTATCAGCTTAGGTATGGAATTGGTGCAGCTGGGATGAACCATCCAACTGTTTGGGGCACCTATCTGGCTAGCTTTATTTTTTGGATTGGCTTAAGTCACTCTGGAACACTACTTTCTGCGGTGCTTCACCTCACTAATAGTGAGTGGAGGAAGGCTATGTATCGTAGTGCTGAAGCTATGACATTATTTTCAGTTATGGTTGCTGCAATGATGGTTATGGTGCACGTTGGTAGACCATGGTTTGTTCATTGGGCGGTTCCCTATCCTAATCAAATGGAAATGTGGCCTAATTTTCGATCTCCCCTCATGTTTGATGTCATGGCGATAACCACATATATGACAGGTAGTATTATTTTTATTTATATGGGGACGATTCCAGATTTTGCTGCGGTCAGAGATCGCACGACTGGCTGGCGGCACCATATGTATGTGCTTCTCTCGTTGGGGTGGCGTGGAACTGATACTGAATGGAATCGATTGCATTGGGCTTACACGTTTCTTGCGGTTCTTATCGTTCCTCTAGCAGTATCCGTGCATAGCATTGTGTCTTGGGATTTTGCTCTTTCCGTTGTTCCTGCTTTGCACCAAACAATATTTGCTCCCTATTTTGTTGTAGGTGCTATCTATTCTGGCACAGCAGGAATTGTTACCGTGATGTTCGTGCTGCGTAAGTACATGAAGTTCGAGCATCTCATAACTAAATTGCATTTTGATAATCTTGGGAAGTTGCTTCTTGTAATGTCTCTGCTGTGGACTTATATCAACATGGTTGAGCTTTTTACAGGTTGGTACAGTGAAAGCTCTGAAGAGTATGAGGCGCTTAATTTTAGATTATTTGGTTTTTATGGGCCTCTCTATTGGGAGATGATTCTCTTCTGTGCGCTTGCACCGTTGTTGCTTATTTCAAAGCGTTTTAGAACCTCTTTTGTGCCAATGCTTATCCTATCGATAGTTATCAATATAGGTATGTATACGGAGCGCTTTCTTATTGTCGCCACCTCTTTGCCTCGGCAATACTTGCCTGATGCATGGGGAATGTATGTTCCAAGCCTTGTTGAAATTGCCATCATGGTTGGTTCATTTGGAATGTTTACTACGCTCTTTTTGGTTTTCGTGAAAATTTTTCCAAGTATCTCTTTATATGAAGTCAAAGAGACATTGCCTGAGCCTCAGCCAAAACCTCAAGCTGATAGTGGAGCACCATAATGGCAACTAATGCATTGGGACTTTTTAATGCCCCATCGAGTGCACTTGAGGCTGCTGGAGCCTTGAAGGGAGCTGGATTTGACTCTCCAACAGTGATTTCACCTATTCCTATTCATGGTATAGATGAAGTTTTGGGAAAGAAGAAATCTATAATTAAGAGATTCACTTTTTTTGGAGCCCTTTTTGGTGGTATAGCTGGGTTTGCTTTAGCTGCTGGAACAGCTGTTATGTATATACATGCAACGGGAGGTAGGCCAATCATAGCCATCCCACCATTCTTGATTATTACCTATGAGTTAACAATTTTATGTGGAATTCTAGCGACTGTTCTTGGTTTTATACTAGGTTCGCGTTTGCCAGCCTTTAAAAATCGCGTATATGTACCAGAAGTAGCGGTAGATAAATTTGCAGTAACAGTTTTGTGCGAAGATCCAGAGCGATTAAAACGAGCTCACGACATACTGCAAAGTTCAGGTGCAGAAGAAATTAGGGAAGTGGAGGGCGAGCAGTGACACGCACTCAGCAATTTATAGTTACGTTAACTCTTGTTTTTATGGCAACAGTTAGTTGGGCATTCCCATGGAATCAAGATATGGTTGATCAGCCCACAGAAAAAGCCCATGAAACACAGGCACCTCCTGGTCCGGGCTCTATACCAATCGAAGGTGGTGAAACTCTTCCAGCCCCTACAACTGTGGTTGGTATGAATGAGGCAAAAGATGATGCCGCCTCATTGGGAAACCCTATTGTAATGAGTGAACAGTCTATTGGATTAGGTAAGCGCCTTTATGAGATTAACTGTTCAACCTGCCATGGAGTGAGCGGTGAAGGAGATGGTCCTGTCGGTCTAAAGTTTACTGTAGCCCCAGCCAATTTAAATGATGCCTATACCCAAGACCAAGCTGATGGATCAATATTTTTTACGTTGACTCGTGGGCGAGGTGCAATGCCCTATTATCGGGATGCGCTTAATCATGAGGAACGTTGGCATGTTATTAATTATCTTAGAGCGGAGTTTGGCTCAGAATGAAAGAATCCCAGGCAATTGCGCAGGAACCTACTAAGAACCCTATTGCGCTGCTCATTTTATTAGTCATAGTCTTTGTTGGTGGACTGGTAGCATTGCTCACTAATGGGGATCAAGCTGATGTAGGTTTATTTACGGTAACCTTTTTATTTTTAATGGGGATAAGCCAGGCGGGAATAGTTTTTTGTGCTATTACTCGCTTAACTAGAGCTCACTGGTCTAAGCCCTATTATCGGTTAGCAGAGATTAGTACCTTGGCATTTACGCCATTTGCAATTATTGGTTTTTTGCTGCTCTATTTTTATGCACAAGATGACTTGTTCTATTGGCTAAATCCTTCACCGGGTGAACATATCAGTCCTTGGTTGAATATAGATTTTCTTCTTATTAGACATTTGCTGGCCCTTGGTTTCTTTTATGGTTTAAGTATTTACTATGTGCTAAAAGGTATTAAGGTTGATCAGTCTGATACTCAGGCGGATGTTGTCGCACACCTTAAAAAGGAAGATGAGCTTTATCTTCTTTCACCGGTAGTGCTTATTGCTTATGTGATCTGTAATACTTTTTTTGCTTGGGATTTTGCCATGATGTTGATACCTCATTGGCATAGCACAGTATTTCCGATTATTTTTTGGTTTGGCAATATGTTTGCTGGAACAGCTGCCTTAATAGCTTTCCCAATTTTGCTAAGGAAAAAAGCTAATTCTCCATTTGGTCCTGATCAAACTCGATGTCTTGGGATGGTATTAACTGGTTTTACGCTCGTTTGGTTTTATATGTTTTGGGCTCAATTTTTCGTGATGTGGTTTGGAAACCTGCCTCGAGAAACTGATGGGTTATTTTTACAGATGTATGGACATTATGGCCCATATTTTTGGGCAATGATGAGTGGTTGCTTTTTCATACCCTTTATTTCTTTTATATTTGCTTTCGTCAAGCGTTCCTTGTTGACAATGGGGATTCTTGCTCTTTGTATTAATCTGGGAATTTGGCTGCAAAAGTATCTAATGGTTGTGCCTGTTTTTTCGCCGGATAATACGCCATTCAATAGTTGGATCGATATTGCTGCAGCCGCAGGACTTTTGTCTGGATTTTTAGCTGCAATAATCTTTCTATCTAAAAGAGTTCCTATCTATTCAAGCTGGGAGCTTGCTTTGAAGCCGCAACGACGAGACTAGAATCACTAGTAAAGACTTTAGTCGCAAGCAAAAGAACACACCGCCAGCAAAAATATCATCATTAGCACAGAGCTTATGTGTCTTTGGATTCATGGGTATCTGTTCTTTAGAGTGTTTCAAAAAAATTGATGTTTTTATTACTTAAGGGTATTCAATCAATGAATAAGTGGTTAATTGCACTATTACGTAACGATAGCCTATTGCTTTCGCTTGTATATACGGTAGGACATATTTTTATTGCTGCAGTATGCGCTGTATTAATCACTGGAGCTTCATTGCAGTTAGCAACAATCGATGCATTAGTGGAGCCGATAATTAACGGTTTTTGGTTTTATTTTCTACATGTGGGTTGGAAAAAAATATCAAGCAAACATGATTACACTTAGAACTGTTCTTATGCACGTAATAAAATATATTTGAGAATGATTGGAGTAATCATAATTCGCTTTTTAAGATTGATGAGCTCGCATAAAGGTGGTTATGTGACGAATTGCTAGAGGAATACGATTTGCAGGTTGTTTCCAAGGGAAAAGGCTCACTTCCGAATTCGGAGCTAGAAATACCGTTTCCATAGCCACATCATATGGGTGAGCTGAAACGTCATCCGGCAAGACTAGTACGGGTGTTTTGCAAGTGCGAACAAAATCTCGAGTAACTGTAAACACAAAGTCAGGGTTGGAACGGAACATATTATTTAAAAAATCATCAGTCATTTCCATCGTGATTTCTGGGTGTTTTGAAAGTAGAGGGGGTGCCCATCGATTAGCATTGGCTTGATAGTAAAAATCAGGTTCCTCGGTACTAAAGCCACTGGGTTGAGCTAAGACGGCAGCACTAATTCGTTCTGGTGCTTTTTCTAAAAGATTCCATATAAAAGGTCCACCTATACAAAATCCTAAAACCATAAACTTGTCTATTCCGAGATGGTCCATCAGTCCGAGTTGATCATCAGTGTATGCATCCCATGGCCGATCAATAACAAGTGGTCCTGATGAATGACCGCCATCGGCGTTGCGTAAGTCCATTGTGATGCAATGATATTTATCGCTAAATTCATCCATTGGATTAAATGGGGCATTGCTTGAGAGAAATGAGATGGTTGAGTTCAAGTTTCCGCCAGGGATTATCAATAATGGATGTCCTGAGCCAGCTTCTTCATAGTGAATACGGACATTTCCTTTTTCATAGAAAGACATATTTTTTTGTTTTTGCTCAGGATTTTGTTGGGAAAATGTGTGCGGGGCAGTGGCTGCAGCCACTGCTGCTGCCCCTGTTGCAAGAAAAGTACGTCGAGTCGAATTCATACGTAAACAGTTAGAATTAGTTTTATTGTGGCAATGAAGCGATATAGGCTGAGATATAGAGCATATCGTCAGCTGTAAGGTTAGCCACAACTGGCATCATTAGAGGACTTTCTCGTGTGCCCTGTTTGATATCCCAAAGCTGTCTCATTATATAGCTAGCTGTGCGTCCTGCGACTCCAGGAATAAGGCCAATTCCCATATGATCCTGACCATGGCAAATACCACATTGGATGGTTTTTCCACCTCCTGTTCTGACTAGATTTTCACCTTTTTCAAGACTTCCAATTGGGACATATGCAACAAACCCGCCTCTTGGGTCACGCATCATTTCAGTTTTTTCGGGGTCATCGGGAATTTCAATTATGCGTTGTCCGAGAGGTATTTCTGTAGTGTTAGGTATGGGCAGCATTAGACCGTTTGTTGTTGCCCTTACTTGAGGTGCTGTTTCTGACTCGATTACGCGGACCATCGGTCGGTAATTCATTGAAG
>JAQWRR010000027.1 GCA_029243585.1 Gammaproteobacteria bacterium | reverse complement strand
GTCCATAAGAAATCAGCGGCAAGGAAGCACTACTAATAAAGGCTAAAAAATAAAGACTGCAGTCGGATGATAAAACATCTCCCATCAAGGCAATCTCAAGGCTGCTAAGGCCCCTGGATAGTTTGCACTTGAAACTTGTACAACGATGTATTGTGCGCCTTCATGCAAATAGCTCATCATGCCATAGCGACCTGTAGCAGGCAGATCAATTGTTCCAAGAATATCACCAGTACTTTTATCCAGAGCATGCAATACGGGAGCACCGGCACCACCTTCAGCAGATATAAGCAATGATTTTGTAACCATAGTTATCGGATGGGAAGGAACTCCAGTTTTTGGAATATCCAAACCCTGAAGAGCCGGATGATTTTTTATCCTTTCAGGTGTATCTCCATTAGGTTGAGCCCAAATATGATCCCCAGAGTTCATATCTATAGCAACGATTTCGCTGTATGGCGGTTTAAGAATTGGTAACCCTTGAGGACCTCGACCCATGAAATCCCCACGATTAGCAACAACCCAATCTGAAATAGTCTCGCCAGTAGTCATGGGGTCATAAGGGTCATCCATCTCGATACCGGGTACAACATTTTCAGATCTGCAACTGCGTAATGTTGGAACATAGAGAACACCACTTTCAGGATCCGCTGATGGCGGACCAAAAATATTAGATGCACCACTAGGACAACTCACGAATGATCGCAGACCGGATGGGTGTCCGACCTGGATTGGAGGATTGAAAAGAGGACCAGTCCTATAGTCTTTCATGACTTCTATAGCTGCTGCTCTCAACTCAGGCGTAAAATCAATCAAATCGTCTTCGGTTAATCCCTGCAACTGAAAGGCTGCTGGTTTGGATGGAAAGGGTTGCGTAGGCGAAAGTTGCTCACCTGGTATCTCTGACTGAGGAACAGAACGTTCCTCCATAGGCCAAACTGGCTCACCAGTCTCACGATTAAAGGTATAGGCAAAACCTTGCTTAGTAGTTTCTACCACTATCGGTGTTGGCACCCCATCTACCACAACATCAAGTAGAACCGGTGCCGCTGGATTATCAAAATTCCAAATATCATGATGCACCGTCTGGAAATGCCAAACCCGCTCACCTGTCTCCACATCTAATGCAATGATACTTGTCCCATATAAATTATCTCCAGGTCGAAACCCTCCATAAAAATCCATTGTGGGAGGATTTGTTGGAATATAAACAAGACCTAGCTCTGGGTCCGCAGACATTGGTGCCCAGGAAGACACGTCTCCAGTAGTTTTCCATGCGTCATTCTCCCAAGTTTCATGACCGAATTCCCCAGGACGCGGGATAACATGGAATTTCCATAGGAATTCTCCGGTCTCAGCATCGTAAGCTAAGATATCGCCCGGTATATTTTCATTACGTGTCTGATAGTAACCCTGCTCATGCACATTACCGACAATTACTACACCGTTAACGACTATTGGTGGTGAGGAAGTACTAAGATTCCCTAACTCCCTAGGGATTCCCTCGTAAGGGTCATAGTCATAATCTGAGGTAAGCCACGGCTCCCAATCACTAACTAAATCAGGAAGCATGTCGACGACACCTGTTTGTGAAAATCCCTCTATTGGCACAGATGCACCCCAATTTTCTAAGGGGCGTCCAGTTTCAGCATCTAGGGCATGAAGAAAAAATCCGGGGGTGGTTGTATAAATAACACCACTTCCATTAACTTCTGCATAGGTAACGCCTTTCCCATAATTATTTCGCATACCACGATCAAAACGTGTTGTGTGAGGTTCACGATAAGTCCATATGGTCTCCCCTGTAGAAGGGTCAATAGCAGCTACCGTTCGACGTTGTCCCGCAACCGTGTAAAGCAATCCATCAATATAAAGAGGTGTGGAACGAAAGACATAGTCGACACGTGGGCCATAATTATCTCCTCGCCAGATCCAAGCAATCTCAAGTTCCTCAAAATTATCTGCATTAATTTGATCTAACGGGGTATAGCGTGTGTGGGAGGCATTTCCACCTATATACCGCCACTCTCCTTCAAGACCAGGGTTCTCTTGTGAGAACAAAGTACCCCAAAATAAAAAAGGAGTTGTAATCGCTATAACTATGCCTTCTAAAAAGGGTCTATTTCTTTTTTTTATCATCAATCTGGTCTCCTGATCACAAACTATTTTTTTATTGTTCCCGTCTAGGGTAATGGAATTCTTATCCCTTCAAGTACTTCCTGATCTGAGTGTAATTCGTTTTGACCTTCTGAATAACCATTTAAGCTTAATAAGAAGGCCACAATATCAGTATATTGATCGGAATTAAGACCTCCTGGGTTCCCATCAGGCATTGTTGTAGATATAACTTCATAAAGACTATTCGCCGACTGATGTCTCTGGCCACCAAACCAAATTCGTCTAATTTCAACACCTCTATGACAATCTGCGCAAAGCTGGTCAAATCGTCGCTCACCCCGAGAGGCTTGAGCTCTGGTAAAGAAACCATCCGGGTCTGAGATGCTAGTAGGCACTACCGATAAAACTTCTTCAGTAGACTCCGGCACCTCCTGAACTATCACCTGCGGCACAGCACAAGATGCTAATTGAATTATTAATGCAGACATGCCACACAAACAGACCCATACTTCTAATCTTTTGTTTTTCAATGAATTTATACGCTCAATCAAAAGTTTTTCTAAGTTGCTTGTAAATACCTGATGAAACCACTATCACTTATTTTCATGTGTAAAGGCCCTCATCTTTACAGATTTTACCTAGATTAGGCGCCATGGTAGTAGCTATTTATGGTTCTCTGCTAGAAAAGTCATACTTGAAAACTAGACACAACTAGGATGTTACCATTTAGGGAGCACAAGCCGAACATGCCTGTGCATTTCACTTATTCATTAAGTTCGGAGACGTATTATGAGCCGACTAAGCCTTACTTTTGCCGCATGGGATTACGATCGAGTTAAACCCTTAATGGATGGCACAATTAGACCTGAAGGAATAGATATCAAGCCTATAATATCTCGCCCGAGTGAAACTTTTTTCCGAATGCTGAGACATGAAGAATTTGACGTCTCAGAACTTTCGCTTTCTAACTACACTATGCTTCGAGCAGAAGGCGATGAAAAATTTATTGCAATACCGGTATTTCCATCACGTCTATTCCGTCATTCCTGTATTTTTATCAACAAAAATGCTGGTATAAATAAACCCAAAGACCTTATAGGCAAGAAAATCGGTGTGCCTGAATATTCTATGACAGCCGCAGTAGTCGCTAGAGGACTACTACTTGATGAATATGGAGTAAAGCCAGATTCAATCGAATGGTTTAGCGGGACACAGGATGGTCTACAACGTCCATCAAGAATTGATTTTGATTTGCCGGAAAGCATTGTTCTCCATAGGATGCCAATTGAACAAGATATGGGGCCTATGCTTGAAACAGGAGAGCTTGATGCAATAATTTCACCTAATGCACCAATGTCTCTTAATAGCGAAAATTCATCGATTCGCCGGTTATTTTCAGACTACCGACAGTCCGAAAAAGAGTATTTTGAACGTACAGGTATTTTTCCAATAATGCATACAGTAGTGTTCAGACGCGAGGTTTACGAAGCGAATCCATGGGCTGCGTTGAGCTTGTATGAGGCTTTCAAAAAGGCCAAAGAATTAGCTTATGCCGAAATGATGGAAACTGATGCACTTAAGATTACTCTGCCATGGGTCGTTGCTGAGATGGAGGAAACCAGGCGTGTAATGGGCCATGATTTTTGGCCATATGGCATTGAGTCCAACCGTTTGGCTTTATCAACTTTGCCAAAATACCTACATGAACAAAATCTTATTCAGCGTATACCTGAAATAGAAGAATTATTTACCGCTAACACCCTCGAAGTCAGGGGCTAATCCGGTAGTTCGGAGGATAATCCCATGTAGATTAGCCGCTCATACCCAACACCAGTAGCAGCAATATAGATATTACCCTGCGAATCAGTCTGTATATGGTGTCCAGTTCCAACGGTCGTTTCTATGCTCGTCAGAAACCGAAGGCTAAGACGATTAAAAACCATAATACCTGGACCACCCCCCACATAAAGAAACTGCTGTTCTTCATCTGGTGATAAAGCAATATTTCTCGCAAAAGGAATGTCATGTTGGATGATCTGATCTACATACCTTCCATCTAAAGAAAATATTTGGATACGTCTGTTTTCTCTATCTGCTACGTAAACCAAGCCATCATTCGAAATACGAATGGCATGGACGATACTGAACTGTGAGGGACCTGGCCCATCAGGAACTGAATCAAGAAAAACATAAGGACACTGTTCATTATCTTCTGGGATGTTTCCAAACGCACCCCACATACGCTTAAAAATACCTGTATCTGCATCGAAAACAGCAACTCTGTGGTTACCATATCCATCTGCAACGAACACTTCATTTGTCGGTGCATATACTACGGCATCTGCTGGTCTGTTCAGATTGACTATATCTGAGTTACCAGCACTAGAGTTGCTATTTCCTATTTGCATAACAAACGTACCATCAGGCATAAATTTTAGTACCTGATCATCCGATATAGGATCAAGGCCAGGCTCATTTTGAGAGGGGCAATTATTACCACCAACCCAAAAAAATCCTTGGTGATCTATATGAAGACCATGCTCTCGCTGCGGCCATTCGTAACCATTCCCCGGGCCTCCCCAAGCAGCAAGAAAAGAACCTGCACTATCAAACCCTAAAATTTGAGGCGCGGCCATACTCGATTCCGACTCTGGAAGCGTCCATGGTCGATGCAAGAACCAAGCATTATCATCGCTATCCAGAGCAATACTTGAGACTTCTCCAAGTCTCCACTGGACTGGCACCTGGGGCCAACCGGGATCAATACTAAATAAAGGTTTACCAAACTCTGATAAGTCAGATGGCAGATCTTCAGATATGTCATCTACCGGTTGGCAGCTAATAGCACTTAAAACTACAAATACAGCAAAAGAACGTAGTTTATATCCCATGATATTTTGGATCGAAAACTTATACTTAAGCACCATACATGATCACCTTTAAAAACAGCATGTATTGATCGTATTACCCAATATTTAATTAACTATAAAACATGAAAATAATAAACATTCTAAATCGCAATATTTCTCCAGTTTTCAACTAGATGCTGAGCTGTACGCCATGCAAGTGCTTGTACTGTTAAGGTGGGGTTTCTTGCTCCACTTGTACCCATTACCGATGCCCCTAAAATACCCAGATTTGGAACTTCATGAGAGAATCCCCACCGATTAACAACATTAGTGTCCGGGTCGTTACCCATACGGGTGCCACCGTAAGCATGAGTTGAGGGTCCCATTGGTCCCAAAGGCATACGAAAAGTATCAATTGCTCCAGCTTCACGAAACCATTGCTCCATTTTCTCTTGCGTAAACCTAGCTAATTTTTTTTCGTTATCTTTGTACTCAGCTGTGATTCGACATACCGGAAACCCAAGTGGATCTGTTATTGTTGGATGTAAATCTAAGTAATTATCTTCGTAAGGCAAGGTGGTCTTCTGGAGATGTGCCCCAACCCACCGGTCTGCGTTCTCCATAATAAACTCTTTCCATTGAGACCCCCATCGGGGCGCACGCCCAAATGTATTCATCCTTGCGGCTAAAATAGGTCGCGAATCTTGGGAAACCCAAAAATGCGCTCCTCCAATAAAGTCGTAATCTTTATGATCAAAATTGTCATCTGCCCACTCATCAATACCCGAACCTTGAGCAGGAAGCCCATACCACCTATTTAGTCTGTGTGGAAATAGACCGAGAACCCCCCCTCTTTGAGCATGCGTCATGTAATGTCGGCCTACCTGGCCATGATTATTTGATAATCCTGAGGGATATGCATCTGAGCTAGATAATAAAAGTAATCGTGTATTTTCATAGGTATAACCTGCCAACAAAACAACCTCGGCCGGCTGAATATAGGTTTCTCCATCCCTAAGATACTCTACTCCGCTCGCCCTACCTTCAGCGTCCACATGAATTTTTGTAACATGAGCTTCCGTAACAATCTTTAAATTTCCTGTTGCCTCAGCCTTTGGAATAGTTGTTACAGCAGTAGAGTTCTTGGCTTCTAAATGGCACCCACCACGATTACAAAAACCATGATACTGGCATGCAGGTCTATTGTTGTGTGCCTGAGAATTAATAGCCGCAGGTGAAGGAAATGGATTGTAACCAAGTCTTCTTGCAGCATCAGACATCATTTCCGTAAATTTGGTACTCCTCAGTGGTGGCATCGGATAGTCGCGTGTACGTGGACCCTCAAAAATATTTCCACGTGCATCAATAGTGCCGTTAATGTTTCCAGCAAACCCACCCACTCCCAACTCATATTCAAGTCTGTCATAAAACGGTTCAAGATCAGCATAAGTTAATGGCCAATCCTCCACTGTGGAACCTCCAGGAATTCGATCACCACCATAACGACGAGCGGTTTCACTTACTACACTAAAGTCCCAAGGATGTAGCCGGTAACTCCGAGCATAGTAATGAAGCGTTGTACCCCCCACCGCATTCATCATTGGATGTAAACTATCTCGCACAAACTCAGGTGATTGCTCATTCGCACGATGCACAGGAACTTCCTGGTTTGCTTTCTGTACAGACTGTGGCCATCCTCTGTAATTATTTCTTAATTCATCTGGCGCAAAATCACTAGGCGACATCCACCTGCCAGCTTCAAGACCTACAACATCAATACCTGACTCTGTTAATGGCAGTACAGCTATACCACCAGCCCCACCAAGTCCAATTGTGACAACATCAGTTCCAAGAAGCCTAATCGTCATTACCACTTTCCTCTGAAATATTGACATCAAACATAGGTAAATCATGGGCAGATATACGATTCATCTGAGGAAAATAATCCATCTGCTGTTGTTCAACCGTAACTCCGAGACGGATACCTGGATACCCAATCATCTCCCACCCAATAAAATCTTGATTTCCTCCATAAGCAGGATCAGAAAATGTACCCTCAATCGTATGGCGCAATACTAGATTGAAGAACGTTGCAGAATCCGGGTCAAACCCAATAGCACGGTTTTGTTCTAAATCTTCTAATAAAGCATCCTGTTCATTTTGATCAAGAACCACAAAACCTCGACCAGTCAATTGGTGAGCATAAACATCAAGGGCTGAAAGACCAGCTGAATAGGCTGTGTGTGATTGAGAAAGCGCGTTTGCAAGCCCTTTATCAATGTAATTAGCTGCACCAGCCTCTAAAGCACCGGGACCATTTTCATCTGTGGGAATCAAGCGCGAAACAATTGCTTCAAGAATTTCAGATTCCACATTGCTTAAATTTTCAAATTGATCTCTGTTACGTGCAGGTAGTACCTGTGCGAGAGCTTTAGCTGGAACTGCACTAGTCATTCCTGCAGCCGCAGCACGCTTCAACATCTCACGTCTTGATAAAAAACTTGCCATATATAACCCCCCTGAGTTATTTATAGAACATCTGTCTTATCTAATAAAAAATAATCGACCCCTAAAGCGAAGCTCTATGGGAAATTTTTTCAAAAATTAACATCCATCTACTAAGACCAAGGTGCCATCAGAAATTGACTGCCTGAGATGTTTATAAGGTCGATAGTCCGGATCATTATAGAAAGCAAGCGCTGCCGCACGATCTGGAAATTCTAGGACGACAAGCCGTGAGGGAGAATAGCTGCCTTCGAGTATATCTACATTACCACCACGTACTTGGTATCTCCCACCATGCCTCTTTATCAAATCAGGTACATTATCTATATAGTCCTGATACCGCTCTACATTATGCAGGCTTATATCAGCTATTAAATATGCTGGATGCATAACTCCCCCCTCAACATCAAAGAGACATCTACCATTAAGACATTTAGCTCTACCCTAAGCGTTATTGTTTTTGTATAAAGTTATTCTGACCCTTTAGTAGGAGGCTCACTTAATCCCATAATCTCTCTACACCGTCAGTACCAGTCAGAAAACCCAGAAGACAACCTCTAGCGCCATCTCTTAATTGATGGCAACGCACAGAAACTGTCTCACCAACTGAAATTGTATCTTCATTAATTCCATTTCTAGTAAGTGCACGGACGCTACCTGCCTCCAATGCCCACATTTCTGCATCTCCACTATCCTGCATTACTTCAAGATAAACCCAAGCATGTGGATTAACCATATGAAGTTGTCGCACAACCCCTTCAAGATGAACATACTCGGTCATTTCATAATTTCCATGAGAATGGTGTGCAGGCGTAAAGCTGCTAACCGTAGCAAGCAACACAAAGCTTAAAATTTTCATAAGACATTTCATTTTATATACCCTCCTTAGCATACTTATTAACATCAATGATGGATCACCTAGTCCAATCATTACATGCTATTCCTTCCTGATCCCCTCCACATGATGCACGGACCTTGTTTGCCTCTAAAAAATCTTCATAACGAATACGCACTCCATTTTCATCCATAAACTGCAAAGATTGCTGAAAAAACCCTGGTGGCAAAGAGCCTGGTTCTACTGTCGCCTCAACAATATAGAGACGGCTGTCATGCAGATACATGGCTGCATAAGTTCTTGAACTATCTTCGTTTGTAATCTGCAGCTGATGTCCTTCAACTCGATCAATATAGTGATAAGCATCGTACGTTATTTCGCCTCCTCGTTGACGAAAATTGGTTGCGGCATAAGCTACTGATGCTCTGATATCAATCTCCCAATACAAAAGATATTCCGCCTCATTCCTTGCACGTTCTTCATGAAGTCTTTCAGACAGAGTGTAATCAACCACCGTAACAGAATAATAATCTCCACCTGACTCATAGCTATAAACTCGGGCAGGAAGCTCAACACCATACTCAGAAGGATAAAAGATTTCTGACACCTCAAATTCACCTGGAGTATGGATACGGAAATCATCAATTGAACTGTAATAATCTATCCAAGCCTGCGAAAAAGCAGGTCCAGCACATATAGTGATTAAAACAACAGCCATTGTTCTAAGTCGGTTCATTATTGATTCCTTTGTTCTCATTGTGGTCTTCAAACAAACGGTATTCTATCATTCAAGGGATGGCGTTGAACTAGGCGGCTTACGGTGATTGGTAGATTGTTCATAATCATAAGCAAAACCAAGCAACATACCCTCACTAAAAGCCCTGCCTAGCATCTCGATTCCGACAGGCAACCCATCTACTGTAAAACCAGCCGGCACAGTGATCGCTGGAAAAGCTACTAGTGGGCTTAAACGTCGATTATTACCCCTTCCGTACGCATCGTTAGTGTCTGAGTTACTTAAAGCATCTGGCGCAATCAAAGTGGTTTGATGATCAAAGGTTGCATAAATCAAAGCATCCAATTGAGCGTCTGCCATATAAGCTAGAACTGCTTCGCGTATAGCTTCCCTTGCAAGCATAAATTGAAGGTATCCTGGGTCTTGAGTAGATCTGCCAATAACACCCATAAGGTCACTCGCTCGCCAAGGTGTAACTTTTCCTTGCAACATAATCTCCCTAAGACTTGAGACTGGCGACCCAGGAAGATCAGCTAAATATTCATTAATCGCCTCTTCTGTTTCAAAGTTATTGTTTCCATACGTCTCATGCACGATCTCCATAAGAGGAAATTCAGCTGGGTCTACAAGTATCGCTCCAAGTGATTCGATTTTTTCTATTGCCAAATCAATAACATTTCGAACCTTTTGAAAATCTTCTGATTCTGGGTTAGTACTTGGATCCATAGATTGACGTATTACTCCAATACGTGCGCCGCGCAAACTATCTTGAAGAAGAAAATCCCTATAGCTGGTTGGAATATTTCCAATAGAGTATGCAGTAACAGGATCATTAGAATCATAGCCTGCAATAACATCTAGCAAAATTGCCGCATCAGTAACCGTTCTAGCAATTGGTCCTAGAGTGTCATTTGTTGGATTAGCTGGCATCATCCCAAAACGACTAACTAACGGTACGGTCGGCCGCAATCCAACCAGATTATGAACCGATGCAGGACCACGAATAGAGCCGCCAGTATCTTCCCCAATACCTATCAAGCCGAAGTTAGCGGCCACACCAATCCCTGTGCCAGCCGAGGAACCGCTAGGATTGCGTGTAGGGTCATAAGCATTACGTGCAATTCCAAATGCTGAACCAACATAACGAGAGGCAAACTCACCCATAGTTGTTTTTGCAATAATAATGGCACCAGCCTCTTTCATACGACTCACGATTGTGGCGTCACGGCCTGACACAAAACCAGCAAAAACTGCTGAACCATAAGTAGTTGGCATCTTGCTAACTTCAACCTGGTCCTTCAAAAGAACTGGAATACAATGCAGCGGTCCTACAAAACCTGAATTACTATAAGAATCATCAAGTGCATCCGCCTCATCAAGGGCAACCTCATTAATATGCTGAATCGAATTTAGTATTGGACCCTGTTGATCAAACGCTTCGATCCTTTCAAGATAGAACTCGACCAATGAACGGCAGGTTATCTGTCCCGAGGACAATGAAGAATGTACTTCATCAATTGTTATCTCAAGCAATGGAGGGTTTTGGCCACTTGCGAAATTTACTGCAGATAAGAAACCCCAAGCCATAAAGATGCTTAAGATAAACTTAGAGATTATTTTTGTTTTTCTTGTATCCATATCACCTCACCTATAAAAGTTTTATAAAAAACTTTTCCGATCAATTCTCGACATATCGCCTTAGCGCCATTCCACCTGTTAGAGACCCATATATGACACCATTCACATCAACGACAACACCTTCTTGTGACCCATCTCCATCCGGGTCCTTTATAAAAGCTGTCACATCGCCGGTTTTTGCGCTGCCAATTCTTATTCCTTCCTGCCAGCCTGGATTCCTACCCACCGAACTTGAATCAGCTATATAAAGAATATCGTTACTATCTATAACCATGCCACTTGGTCTTCCAAACTGATTCCATTCATCAATAAAGTTTCCATCTTGATCAAAAATCTGAACTCGGCTATTAGCTCTATCACCGACGAAAAGCCGTCCGGCAGAGTCCATTGCTAATGCATGAGGTTCATTAAACTCCCCTGGTGCCGAGCCACTACCACCCCAAGACCTAATAAAGGTGCCATCACTGCTGAATTTCAAGACCCTCGCATTAGATTCACCACCATGACCGTCACCGACAAAAATATCTCCGTTAGGCGCTACAAGCACAGATGATGGCTTATTAAATTCATCTGGTCCATCACCAGAGACACCAGGCTTACCTAAGGTCATTAATAATTCACCTTCTGGACTAAACTTGAAGACTTGATGACCTTTGCCATCACGCCTAGGATCAACGCCATCAGGTCCTTCAAAGTCTGTCACCCAAATATTACCTTCGTAATCAACATGAATCCCATGAGGGCGATTAAATATATTTGCTCCAAAGCTAGTAACCAAATTACCCGAAGCATCAAACTTCTGGATAGGCGCCATATCAGAGCCAACACACCAGTTATCACCACAACGATCGAATGTCCAAATACTAGTACCATCTAGATCAAGTGCCATTGCAGCTGTTGATCCTATAGGCCTATCAGTAGGAAAATTAAAATGATCCTGATTAAGAGAATATGGTTCTGATTGATCATTCACCTCCCCATTAACCTGAGCTAACACCGAATTTTCAAAGCTAAATACAACAATAAAGCCAAAGATCAAACTACACTTCTTGTTATTCTTACAAACCATAGTTATTCCCCAATCTTTCTAACATATGTTAAGAGCATACCAAACCATATAAGAAAGCACCTTTAGTTATATAAAATTCAATAAAAATAATGCTTTAGAATACAGTGTGACTAGAAAAATAGGTCGTTATAATGTGAAGATGAATTCTTTTGCTCTTAATGTGTTTTGTATAGTTCTAATGATTCTAACTGGATCGTTAGAGGTAGCGTGGTCCCAACAGCTCGAAAATTATAACGAAGCACTTGAAACAATCGAAAAAGCACCTCGCTTTCAGGTTGAAATTATTGCTTTTTCCTATAATGAATTTAACCCGGTAGAAGAAAATTTTGATCAAAAAAATCAGTCTAGAATCATCAAATTGCCATCAACTATGCCGACGGTAATTATTGAAGAAACACAAAATACTCCTAAGCGAATTCTATCAATACTACCAATACTCCAAATACAGTCAGACCCTTTACTAGACCCTATCAATCCCCTATTTTATGACGACATCATTAATCCATTCGATGTGCATAACCCACAGGATCTTGCCCCTGATTATATGATTGCTGTGGAAGAGAATTTTTTACTACTCGATGCACTTACACCAAATACTAAAAAGGAAGAACTGTTACACCATACTTACCAAACACGGTTTTTAGATCAAAATGAACTAGAGTTGTCATCAACCGTTGTTCGGCTGAACCGTATAAATGCCTATAGCGTTTTGGCCCATGGCGGCTGGATTCAAGAGGGATTATCAGAAGAAGAAGCAATTCCCATTGAAATCTGGAGGTTAGATTCACTTAACCCAATGGGTACGGTCAAATTACACCTGAGCCGCTTCCTCCATATTACTGTCTCTCTTGATTTCTATACGGAGAAATTTGAACCTAATAAAACGGGGCATGGTTTAGAAAAAATGACCCTAAAATCAGCATATGAACTTAGAGCTACGAGGCGCGCAAGAAGTGGTGAACTACATTACTTTGACCATCCCGCATTCGGGATATTAGTTTCAGTCAAGCCTGCCCCACCAGAACCAGATATTCCAGAGGCAACTGAGAATCAAGTTAATAACTAAACTACTTAAGCTCACAGCCTAAAGATTTTCTGCTTAATTAACAGTACCTTGAGTTTTATATGTTTAACCAAACCCACCTTACTCAATAATTTTTATAAAGGTTTGATATTAAACAACCTAGCAATCTTAAGAGTTGCTCTATTGCTTGGGGAGTGTACTGCTTAAACTGATTATGGATACTAGTACCTTCATTCCCTCGCCCTGCAGCATAATTTACAGCCATTGCACAAATGGCATACTTCATACCAATTTCTCGTGCTAAACCAGCCTCAGGCATACCCGTCATGCCCACCATGGTGCAACCGTCTCGTTCTAGCCTGTCAATTTCGGAGGCCGTCTCAAGTCTAGGTCCCTGAGTTACCCCATATACTCCACCCCGAATTAAGCAGTCTGAGGCCTTTGCCGCCTCTAAGATACTCGCTCTAAAACTGTCATCAAAGGGATTAGTAAAGTCCACATGTTCAAGTTCCGCATTACCATCTGAAAAAGTGTGATCTCTACCCCAAGTGTAATCAATGATCTGTTCTGGAACTGCTAACTCGCCTGGTGCAAACCTCTGATCCATAGTGCCGACCGCACTTAACCCGAGACATTGTCTAACACCATGTTCCCGAAGGGCCCAAAGATTAGCTCGATAATTAATCATGTGAGGGGGAATTTGTGCATTTTCACCATGTCGAAAAATACATGGGACCCTACAATCATCAATAGCAATCTCTAAAACTGGACTTGAGGGGATACCAAAAGGAGTTTTAGTTGGACTCCTTGACACAATTTCAAGTTCTAAAGTTGAGAAGGCACTCCCAACTATAAATCCGAGATCACTCATTGTAATCCATCCAGGGCATAAAGAGCCTTTAAACCGCGCCAATACCCTTTGTAATCCAGGCCACAACCAAAAAGATAATTACTTTCAATTTCAACACCAAGAAAATCTACGTCTATTCGTTCCATAAAATATTTAAGTTTCTTTTTAACTAGCACTGCAAAATAAACCTTAGATACTCCACATTTTTCCAGCTCCGCATGTATTTCTTTTAGCGTGATACCTTCATCAAGGATGTCATCAACTACTAAGACTGTTCTATCTTGAAAATCACAGCTTGGCCGAACCTTCCAATTCAAATTTCCGCCCTTTAGGGATCTTCCATAACGGGTGAGATGAATAAATTCAAATTCAAAAGCAAAATCAAAACGATGGCAAAGTTCTACTGCAGTGAAGGCCCCTCCATGCATTACTGCAAGAACTAATGGGTTTTGGTTAGACAAAATTAAAGCTGCTTCGCTTGCCATGCAATCAAGCGCACCAACAATCTCAGCTTCACTAACAACCTTTTTACTATTTTGGCGTGCCTCAAGAGCATCTTCTAAATTATTTTTCACCCTTTAAGCACCAGTTCAGGTTTTGCATCAAGTTGCCTTATCTGTGACCGCATAGTCTTCCACTGAGTTGATGAGCGAAGCGTCTGCCAGTTTTGATCCCTTTTTCCTTTTAACCGCATCAAACGTAGCTGTGAAGAAGGCGATGAAAAATCCTGCAAGGCATTTATCACTGAAGGAATTTCTTTTTTTGCATTACAAAGCAATACCATGTCACAACCTGCATCAAGTGACTTGATAGCTCTATCGGCACAACTTCCGCCCGAAACAGCTGCCTCCATACTTATATCATCGGACAGAACTGCACCCTGAAATCCAAGCTGCACTCTTAACTCTTGCGTAATCCACCAGGATGAAAAACTTGCAGGTAATGGGTCCATTTCAGGGAAAATCACATGGCCGATCATCACGCCTTCAAGACCCATAGTAATTAGATGGCGATATGGATAAAGATCATCCCATAACTGGCTATATTTTCTTACATCAGTCGCGCAACTTGTATGACTATCATTAACTGCACCTGCATGAGTTGGAAAATGCTTTGCCACAACTGCCATTCCAGCTTCTCGAACACCTTTAGAAAATTGTGCAGCCAAAGTACTGACAATATCTGACTGACTATGCAGCGCACGATCACCTATTACTGCAGCTAACCCAAGATCAAGATCTACCACTGGTGCAAAACTTAAATCAATACCCACAGCTCGCAGCTCAGCAGCCATAACCCATCCAAATGCCTTAGCTGCAGCACATGCTTGTTGTGGATTTTCATCATAGAGGTAACCTAAAGAACGCATTGCAGGCAATACCGTAAATGGCTCTCTAAAACGTTGTACTCGACCCCCCTCTTGATCCACTGCAACAAGCAATGTAGGTGAACGCACCTCATGTATCTCAGCCACAAGATCAGAAATTTGCGTAGAACTATCAAAGTTACGAGTGAAAAGAATTACCCCACCTACAGAGGGCGATGACAACCATTCACGCTCTTGAGGATCTATCGTAGGTCCACTTAAATCAATCATTAAGGGTCCAAGAGACATAAATTAGTCCACAATTTCCACAACAGTACCAATTGGCACTAGTTCATAAAGCTCAGTGATATCGGTATTGTTCATGCGTATACAACCTACAGATGCGGGTTCTCCAAGCTTATCTGTGTAAGGTGTTCCATGTATGTAGATAAAGCGTCTCATTGTGTCGACAGAACCAAGTCGATTCTTCCCAACCTCTGTACCTGATAACCAAAGAATACGCGTGAGCACCCAGTCCTTATTGGGTTCTTGACAAGCAAGCTCTTCAGAGTAAATTTCACCCGTAGACCGCCGGCCTCTAAACACTGTTCCTTCAGCCGCTCGATCACCTATCTTAGCGCGAACAATATGTCTGCCACGTGGTGTCTGAAAACTATTAATGGACTCTCCACCTCCTTTCTTGGAGGTGGAGACATAATATTCTTTCAAAACCTCACCATGACTGATAAGTTTTAATTGCTGAGCATTCAGGCTCACTTGAATACTCCGCACACTCATATTCTTTGATGCACATATCACCCTGTGATGATATCAGCACTATGTCCGATGATTATTATTCGCATCATTAACGTTCAAAAATTGCTATTGCTTCAACATGATGTGTATGAGGAAACATATCCGCGATTCCAGCAGCAGTCATATGATAACCCTGTGCAATCAATTCTTTTGTATCCCTTGCTAGCGTTGCTGGATGACAAGAAACGTAGGCAATACGCCTAGGGGTAACAGATGACATCTGTTGGATAATACTCTGGGCACCTGATCGAGGTGGATCAAGCAAAACAATATCCCAAGATTCATTCATAAATTGCCATTCTGATTGGTTTAGATCGCAAACCATAAAAGATGTGTTATCAAGCCCATTAAGGCGCGCGTTATTAGCAGCGCGAGATACCAACCCAGCGTCCCCCTCAATACCAAGCACCTTGCTAGCATGCTTTGCAAGAGGCAGACTGAAATTTCCTAGACCACAATATAAATCCAGCACTCGATCAGTAGGTTGTACCTTAAGCAGATTAAGCACTTGGCGTACCAGGCCAACATTAACTTTCGCATTGACCTGAATAAAATCAATGGGATTAAAATGCAGTATTAGCTCAAAATCATTCAAACTATATGAAAGCTGTCTTGTTGTTTCAGGATTAAGAGCTAAGATACTACCAGGCCCACCTCTTTGCAGATAAACATCTGTCTTCCATTTTGAGGATATGTCACTGAATAGTGCTATATCTTTTTTTGTGGGTTCCTCTAGTACTCTAAGTACTACTGCCAGAGCATCTTCACCTGCTACCAGCTCTGCCTGAGGCAATCTAGAATGTAAAGAACTTTCACTAATCACCTCACTTAATACACCAGGAAAAATATCCAACGGTTCAACTAAAACCCGGCATGAACCCATATCAGTTACATATCTGGTTGCACGCTCCTTAAACCCTACAAGCACTCGCCCTTTTCCTTTTACGTAGCGCACCCCCAAACGTGCGCGACGTCGATAGTTCCATTCCGGCCCAAGGATAGGCGGTAGCCATAGGTCCGGCTCTACTGAAGCGATGCGAGAAAAAGCTTCTTTTAATACATTTTCCTTAAAGGTAACTTGAGCCTCATATGAAAGGTGCTGAACAGCACAACCACCACATAGACCAAAATATTCGCAAGGCGGTTCTACCCTATGAGGTGAAGGTTCAATCAATTCAATTAAATCAGCTTCATGATACTGACGACGACGACGACGTGGAGCAACTCTTATATGCTCGCCAGGCAATACTCCCGGAATAAATATCCGACGCTCGCCAAGGTCAGCTACCCCCTGGCCATCATGGGTTAAATCAATTACATGAACATCCAGGAAATCTGGATCAACCGCCATGGCTAGTCTTTTTCCATGCGCGAAGATATTCCTTCAAATGCGGGCTATCTGACTGCTCTAGTTTGTTCACGACACGGCCCAGCTCAGCCTCTAACTGCGTTTCGCTGAATATTCCTCGTATCAGCTGGAAACGCAAGTAAATCAGATAGGTATTAAGCACATCGGTTTCACAGTAGTCACGTATAGCAGGTAAATCTCCCGCTAGGTACTGATCCCATACTTGATCACCACTCATCCCAAGTTTTCCTGGAAAACCTAGTAATGTTGCCACCTGGTCGAGGGATCCGCGACCACCCATCTGAAACCCTGCTAATACATCCATTAGGTCCAGGTGACGCCAATGAAAACGACTTAAATAATTGTTATAGCGAAAATTTCTATCAGTCTCTCCAGTTTCCCAGTAACGTTCTGCATTTATGCCGTGAAGAAGAGATCGGTATTGCAACACAGGAAGATCAAATCCCGAACCATTCCAAGAAACCAGTTCGGGTGAATAACGCTCTAGTCCTTCGAAAAAACGTTGAATGATTTCTTTCTCAGGTGCTTCAACGTCACCAAGACTAAACAAATGCAAGTCATCCCTAGAACGGAGGATTACCGAGATTGCTACGATTTTGTGCTGAACTAATGGCAAAAATTCCGTCTGGCGAGCCTGTCGTTGTTTAAAGAACATAATACGACCAACGGACTCATCATCGAGCTGTTCAATATCGTACAGTCGTCGACCAAAATCTGTGTCCGGAATAGTTTCTATGTCAAAAATAAGAGCGTTCAAGAGCGTATATCCATTTTCATCAGAACGGCTACAGCAACTACTAAGCCCGCCTCATCGCTAAGAGTCAGGTGGCCATCAGCAATTCCAAGATTCTTGCGTACTAGCTGCCCACGAGTGGAATAAATAATTTGTGGTTGTCCCCATTGGTTCGGCAGTGTTCCAACATCACGAATCCAAATCCCATGAGAAAACCCAGTTCCCATAGCTTTAACAATCGCCTCCTTTGCAGCAAAACGCATAGCCAAAAACCGTATTGGTTTTTTGGTGGATATAAAAAGCTTTTTCTCATCATCCAACAACAGATGGTCTACAAATCGCATTCCAAAGCGATCCCATGTTTTAGCAATTCTTGATTGCTGTAAAATATCTGTGCCTATTCCAAAGATCAAAACCCTCGCTCCTCCTGCATAAGCTTTTTCATGTCTGATACCGACTTCGACAGACCGTCAAATAATGCCCGTGCAATTATTGCATGACCAATATTAAGCTCGACTATAGGAGTAATAGCGACGATGGGCTTCACGTTGTGATAATTTAGACCGTGTCCTGCGTGGATGGTCAATCCAATGCTTTCACCAAAATCAGCTGCGACACGAATCCGATTTAGTTCCCTTTCCATCTCTGATTTATCTGGTGCATCAGCATATGCGCCAGTATGCAGCTCAACTACCCCAACACCACAAGCAACAGCAGCCTCTAACTGTGAAGGTTGAGGGTCAATGAATAGGGATACTCGAATACCCGCTGCTTTTAATCGAACAACAGCCTCGCTGATTTTTTCTATCTGGCTCTGAACATCAAGTCCACCCTCAGTCGTAAGCTCTTCACGCTTCTCAGGGACCAAACAACAGTCAACTGGCTGTGTTGCTATCGCAATCTCAATCATCTCTTCTGTTACAGCCATTTCCAGATTTACACGTGTTTTAACGGAACTCTGCATAAGGTCTAGATCTCTATCCTGAATGTGTCTGCGATCCTCACGTAAATGAATCGTTATGCTGTCAGCACCTGCTCGCTCAGCAATAAGGGCCCACTCCACTGGATCGGGGTACTTCGTCCCGCGTGCCTGTCGTACAGTAGCTACATGATCTACATTAATACCTAGCCTTACCGGACAAGGAGAGTTGTTCCCTATTGTTCTTATAGTTTTTCTGTTCATGGCTCTAGACCTCGCGCATAGACGTCTTTCAAAACAGTACGCGTACTAAGAGGACGATTACCCAAATAACTTTTTAACACATATTGTAGTAATCGCTTTGCTGACCTAAGGCTATCTAAATCATCTAATTGCTCTTCTCTAAGTGAAATTAGATGCCGTCCACTAAAAAAATTTGATCCTTTATCAAATGAAGTTCTAATGGTAAAACCATACTCAGGCTTAAAACCATAAGTACAATCAGAATGGATCTCTTCGCCTGTCTCAACATCTTCTGAAAGTCCTAATCCATACCCCAATGCCTCTAGAAACCGTAACTCGAATAGGCGTAATGAGCGAGAGGTATTAGATGAATTAGAAAGATCTGAAAGGCATTGGGTATAACATGAAAAAATCAGATCATTTGGATTATCTCGCCCCATCAAGCGAAGCAATAATTCATTCAAGTAAAATCCCGCTAGAACCGCTTCACCGGACAATGCCAGTGATGAAAGCGCTACCTCTGCATGCGTCAAGCGGCCTAACTCACCACGTCTAATCCAAGACAATTTTAGTAATGAAAAAGGTTGTAGAACAACACGTCGATCAGATCGAGGACGTCTTGACCCTTGCGCTATCAAGGTAATCACACCGTAATTCTTGGTAAGGCAATCAATAAGTTCGCTTGTGTTTTTGTATGGGCGTCTATGGAGTATAAATCCCGTCTCCAGACGAATAGTTTCTCTGCTAGTCATTACAGATCAAAACCCAATTTTTTTAATTCCCGCTCGCTATCTGACCAATGTTCACGAATCTTGACCCATAGTTCCAAATGAACACGATCAGAAAAAAACTCAATCAATTCTTTTCGGGCAGCTTGGCCCACCTCTTTTAAAACGCGACCACCCTTTCCAATTACAATAGGCTTATGGCTTTTACTTTCTACCCAAATTACTGCGTGAATCAAGCACTGATCTTCTTCATTCCTACCAAGATGTTCCACCTCTACTGTTAAACCATAGGGAACTTCCTTATGCACCAAAGCCAATAATTTCTCTCTAATAATCTCTGCAATTCTAAAGCGATCATCTCTATCTGTAAGTATATCCTTAGGGAATAGTGCTGGTCCTAGTGGTAATCGAGAAAAAATTTCATGAGTCAGACCCTCAAAGTTTGTCTCTTTTACAGCAGAAACCGGAACAAATGCAGCAGATGGTAATTGTTGAGAGACCTTATCAAGTAATGGTAATAAAGCAGATTTAGAATGAAGCATGTCGACCTTATTTAAAACCAAAACAGTTTTTTCCTTTTTATCTTTTAACAGTTGTCCTAAATAAAGGTCATCTTTTGTCAATCGGTTAGCTTCGATAACCATCAAAATAACGTCCGCATCTTCAACGGCCTGATTAATTGTTCTTGCCATAAAGCGGTGAAGAACACTTTTCTTATATGCCTTTGATGCACTTTGCAAACCGGGAGTGTCTACAAATACTGCTTGTTCAGAAGAACGGCTTAAAACGCCAAGTATACTGTGACGAGTTGTATGTGGCTTTGAACTCACAATGCTGACCTTCTCACCGACCAACGCATTTAAAAGCGTTGATTTTCCAACGTTTGGTCGACCAATAATGGCCACATAGCCACAGCGAAACGTTTTGTTAGTTGTCATGAGTCAGAGCCGATAGCATATATTTTGCAGCATCTTGCTCTGCATTTCTTCGGCTCAAACCATGCCCCATAACAGCATCTTCTCCTACAGAACATTGGATTATGAAAGTTCTTTTATGAGGAGGTCCTTCCATTGAGCTTACATTGTATTCTGGCAGACCAAGGCCTCGGGCCTGTAGCCATTCTTGCAGCTTAGTTTTTGCATCTTTAAGGCTTGCTGCATCGGGTAGCATTTCAAACCTATCACCTATAAGCCGATTTATGCATTTCTCTGCTTCTGCGAAGCCACCATCTAAAAGTATTCCACCGATCAATGCTTCTACGGCATTAGCAAGCACAGAGGAGCGACGCCCACCCCCTGAGTTCTGCTCTCCTGCGCCAATAATGACATGTGATTCCAACTCCAACTCTCTTCCAATATCAGCTAATGTCTCCCCTTTAACAAGCTCCGCTCTCATACGGCTCATATCCCCCTCAGATTCCGCATCTTTAACATTAAAAAGTTTCTGAGCAACAACAAAGCTCAGCAAAGCATCGCCGAGAAACTCAAGGCGTTCATTGTTTTTTTTAGAAGCGCTACGGTGAGTTAATGCTTGCTCAAGCAGATCTGAATTCTTAAATTTATACCCAAGCTGTGCATTGGCCCAATGAAGCTTGGCGGCAACCACCTTCTCAGAGCTGACTTTTTTAGAATTTTTAGAAGTCAAACATTTACAACAAGTAAAAAGTTATAATTGCATTCAATTGCCAAAGTCGAATAATGGCCTGCTTATCTGATATTAACATTGTATAAACAAGCATCTAACACTGCTATATCCGCAGAAAAATCATGATCATATTTACTCAATACTTTGGCCTATACGTCCCCACCGGGGCCCTCCATCACCAGGCCAGCGCCAGTTCATCCAGATCCTCAGGGCTTTACCTACCATATGATATTCAGGAATAAACCGAACACTTTCAAATCGACTATCCTGACTATTATCACGATTATCTCCCATAACAAAGTAATGGCCTTCGGGCACTACATAAGTACCACCTGGACTAAACCTACTGCGAATATGTAATAAGTCATGTTCTTGGTCTCCCAGGCTCTCTCTGCCTAACTGTATACCTGGATTACCTTCATAGTCACCAATAAGTTCCAACGAAACCACTTCGCCATTAATGCTTAATTCTTTTTCAGCTGATTCATAAACCACCACATCTCCTGGCAAACCAACAACTCGTTTGATGTAGTTAATACTCGGGTCAGCAGGCAATCTAAAAACAACAACATCACCACGCGCCGGCTCTCCAATATCAAAAATCTTAGTGTTTATCACTGGAAGTTTTAAACCATATGAAAACTTACTCACAAAAATAAAATCACCATCCAATAGAGTTGGCATCATAGAGCCAGATGGTATTCGAAATGGTTCAAACAGGAATGATCTTAGAACAAGCACAAGGAACAAAACAGGAAAAAAGGAACGGGCATATTCCACCAAGATTGGTTCTGAGGGGCGCTTCTGACCTGAGCTGAACTCACTTTCTAGCGCCATTCTCCGAGGCTTAAAGATAATGCTATCTAAGCACCAAATAAGACCAGAGACAGTCGTAGCGATAACAAGTAGTAATGAAAAGTCCAAGAGTTATCCTAAGTTCTCATAAAAAAACAGGAGGCGAGTATTCGTCATTTTCTTTCTGTCTGCAAGACGGCCAGGAAGGCCTCCTGAGGAATTTCGACCGAACCAAGCTGCTTCATACGGCGCTTTCCAGCTTTTTGTTTCTCTAGCAACTTCCTCTTTCTTGTTACATCTCCACCATACAGTTTCGCAGTAACATCCTTTCTCAATGCCTTGACCGTGCTTCGGGCTATTATCTGCCCACCAATGGCCGCCTGAATAGAAACTTCAAATTGTTGTCGAGGAACAACATCTTTTAACTTTTCCACTAACTGACGCCCACGCCTATCCGCAAAATTTTTATGCATAATCATAGACATTGCATCAACTCGTTCTTTATTAATCAGAATATCTAGTTTTATTAAATCCGCTGACTCAAACCGAGAAAATTGATAGTCAAATGATGCATAACCACGACTTATAGATTTTAGACGATCAAAAAAATCTAGCACTACTTCTGCCAACGGAAGCTCATACTCAAGAGTAATTTGATTCCCTAGATATTGGAGCTTACGTTGCTTTCCACGCTTCTCTTCACATAGCTTTAATACGCCACCAACGAACTCTTTGGGCAACAAAAGATTAGCAATAATCAAGGGTTCTCTAATCTCTTTAATTTGCCCCCTATCAGGAAGTTGCGTTGGATTATCTATCTTTATAATTTCTCCGCCACTAGTTTCTATTTCATAAACTACTGTAGGCGCTGTAGAAATCAGCTCGATATCGTATTCTCTTTCCAATCGTTCCTGGACGATTTCTAGGTGTAACATACCTAGGAAACCACACCTAAACCCAAAACCAAGAGCAAGACTAGATTC